>JAJHPN010000357.1 GCA_020890855.1 Candidatus Contendibacter sp.
GCTGGTGACGCCCGAAGTTAAAACGGTTTTAAGCCAGATCAAACGGCTGGACCGGCGTCGGGTTGTGGGAAGCCGAGCCGAAGCGTTTGTGGTGAACCCCTTTGCCGCCCTTGGCGAGGATGCCGCCCGCGTCATTGATCCGGAACAGTTTGAGCGTGAACGCGAGCGGGTCGGGCTGGTCTTCGACCGATTCACGGCCTTTATTCAACGGGATGCCGTCGGTTATCCCGAACAGGTTGGATTACAGATCGAGACGGCGATTCGGGCGGGTTCAACCGTCAGTGAAACCCGCCTGTTCCACGACGATGCCGAACTTGAGGGATTGATCTGCGCTGTTGAGCGCGCTTTGAACCAGCAGCGCCAAGTCTGCGCCTGGAACGGCTTTGAGTTCGAGCTATTGGGTAATACGCCGGGAGAGGTAGAACGGCTCCGTGCCGCGCTCCTGGAATGGCAAACCCCTCGGATTCTGGTCAACTACGCCCAGGTTTATGACTTGAGCCGCTACAGTGCCCGTATCGAGGATATTGGCGTCGAAAAGCCCTACTACTCGCCCTATATCGCCAAAAAGAACGACGACGAGGGCTGGTTTCCCGACAATATTCTCCCGCTGATCTCATTTCTGCCGGAAGGCGCCAGCGAGCCGGTGATCATCCCGTTGACCCCGCAAGTACGGGAACTGTTTGAAACCAAGCTTCAAGAAGCCAAGGCCAGTGGTCAGACCACCTTCCAGATCAAGGGCTTTCCACAACCGATCCCGGTGCGCGAAGCCGAGGCTATTCTGCAAACCTTCACCGAAGTATTGAGCGATGCCCGCCAAGCAACCTTTGATCCGACCCAAGTCAAACGGTCTCCCGGTGAACGCCAGGAAAAGCGGCTTATCCTCAAAGGCAACATTCAAGGGATTGATTATGAAGAGGCGCGTCGGGGTATTTTGCAGACTTGTCCAACGCTTCCAGCACTCCCTCAGGCATTGCGCGAGGATATCCGACTCCTCGATCACCAGTGTGAGGGCGTGGCCCGTCTTCAACATCTGTTTCAGAAGTCTCCCGACCACTGCCGGGGGGTGATTCTGGCCGACGACATGGGCTTGGGTAAGACGCTGCAACTTTTAACGCTCATCGCCTGGGCCTTTGAACAACAGGTTGATTTGGAACCGGCCCTGATCGTAGCCCCGGTGTCTTTGCTGGAAAACTGGGAAGAAGAGACCCAGAAATTCTTTAAGCCTGACAGTTTGCCCGTGCTGACGTTGTATGGATCGTCCATCCAGGCGTTGCGGGTCCCCCGCGCCAGCATCGATATCCAACTACTAGAGCAGGATGGACTGGTGAAATTCCTGCGGCCCGGTTGGCGGCAAAGTGCGCGATTGGTATTGACCACTTATGAAACCTTGCGCGACTTTGAATTTTCATTTGCCGAAGAAGAGTGGTCGATCATGGTCTGTGATGAAGCGCAGAAGATCAAAAATCCTAACACGCTGATGACCCGCTCTGCTAAAAAGCAGAAGGTCCGCTTCAAAATCGCCTGCACCGGCACTCCAGTAGAAAACACCTTGGCTGATCTCTGGTGTCTGTTCGACTTTATTCAACCGGGCTTGCTCGGAGCGCTCAATGACTTTGGTCGCCGTTATCGCCGACCGATCGAGGCGCAAACCGACGAGGAACAGGCGCGGGTCGAGGAATTGCGAACACGGATCGATCCACAAGTCATCCGACGCACCAAAGCACAAGTCGCTAAAGATCTGCCTCAAAAGATCGAACAGGATTACCGCATTCCACTGTCGACCCACCAACGGGCGTTGTACGCCAATGCAATAGACTTGTTCCGCCAGCGCAATAATCCCAATGTTGTCGTACCCTTCAAAAATCACTTGGGTTTGCTCCACTACCTGAGACTGATTTGCACCGATCCGCGTCGTCATGGAATGGAGGTCTTTAAACCAGAACCTTTAGCGGAATATCGCGATAAAGCACCCAAATTGCACTGGTTATTGGAAACCTTATTACCCATTCAACAACACGCCGAGAAAGTCATCATTTTTTGCGAATTCCGAACGATTCAGCGGCTGCTCAAATACTACATTGAGCAGAGGTTTGGCTTTTCCCCGGACATCATCAATGGCGATACGAAAGCCTCCAGTAAGGCGGTGGATAGTCGGCAAAAACGTCTCAAGGCTTTTCAGGCCAAAGCCGGATTTGGCGCTATTATCCTGTCACCGGTAGCCGTCGGGTTTGGCGTGAATATCCAGGCAGCCAATCACGTTATTCATTACACACGACATTGGAATCCGGCCAAGGAAGATCAGGCTACTGACCGTGCATATCGGATTGGCGCGACCAAAGATGTGCATGTTTACTACCCGGTGATCCATGCCGACGATTTCACGACCTTCGATATGAAGTTGCATGAATTGCTCCAGCGCAAACGGGAACTGGCGCGGGATATGTTGAATGGCACCGGGGAAATCACTCCCAATGATTTTGATCTTGCCGACGTAATCCCGATGGGTGATGGTCTTCCCTTTGACGCCAGATTAACACTGGATGATGCGTTACAAATGCGCCCGGACTATTTCGAGGGCTTGGTTGCGGCGCTCTGGCAACAGCGGGGGTTTTCGGAGGTTCAGCGCACACCAACCAGTGGCGATCACGGGATTGATGTGGTGGCCCTTCGCCGGCCGCAGGGCGAGTTGATCCAGTGCAAGTCCTCGTCTTGTGAAAATGCCCAACTGGGTTGGGACGCGATTAAGGACGTCGTCGCTGGCGCGGCGACTTATGAACAACGCCACCCGGACGTAAAATTTAAGAAAGTCTGCATGACTAATCAGTTTTTCAACGCTACAGCACAACGCCATGCGGATAATAATCACGTCACGCTCTACGATCAGCACCACCTTGCTCAGTTTTTGAAAGACTGTCCGGTGCGACTTTTGGATATTGAGCGATTTATGTATACCGAATGGGATCAGGCTTAGCCGTGGTGTACTTGACCGGGGCGGTTTATCGATTCAGCGTTCCCTCCTTTGGAAAAAAGGGGTAGGG
>JAJHPN010000319.1 GCA_020890855.1 Candidatus Contendibacter sp.
GGTCATTACACGCAACAGGCGGCTTACCGTTTTTATGGAATCACCGGTTTTTTCATTGTGATCGCCACCTTTATCCCTGGCGGCGGCTGGAAGTGGCATTTACTGGCCTGGGTGCTGGCGATGCTGATGCTGGTTCCCTGGTCAATTATCGATTTGCGGCGCATTTACCGCGATGAGTGGCTCGACATTGCCCTGGATGATCAGGGGCAGCCGTTGACCGGAATAAGATAGCCATCCGGCAGGCGGACAGTGGAGTTTTAAACAACCGGCATGGTGAGCGAGGTCGAAATGAGCAATGCCGATTTCCAACCTGCCGAAGAAGCCGCATCCACGGTGCGGGCGTTAGGCGAGTCAGCGGTTGCCTGGATTGTAGAGCGTCTGTATGAGGCGCATCCTGGTCTGATGGCGCAATTTGGCCAGCAGGGCATAGCCCGCTGCCGTGAAGATATTGGTCATCATCTGCGCTTCTTGCAGGCGGCGCTGGACAGTGGTTCCGTCAGCCCGTTCGAGGACTATGTGCTGTAGCTGGTTTCAGTGCTGAAGAATCGCGGAGTTTCGGTCGAGTCGGTGCGCGAGTCATTCTGGCTGCTGGATCGGTTGATCGCCGCCCGGTTGCGGGGGGATCAGGCGGCCCCGGCGCGGGCGGTGGTCCAGGCCGGGATTGCGGCGCTGGATGCGGTCCCGCCGCTGCTGCCGGCCTTTTACCGCAAGCTGCCGCCGTCGGCTCCGGAAAGTCCGGCCTTCACCGAGGCGTTGCTGGCGGGTAACCGGCGGGCGGCGCTGGGGATCGTCAACGCCAAGCTGGCGGCCGGAATGGATCTGATTGAGGTGGATGTCGCCGTGATTCAGCCGGCGTTGTACGAGGTCGGTCAACTTTGGCAGCATAACCGGATTTCAGTAGCCCAGGAGCATCTGGCGACGGCTATTTGTCAGACGGTGCAGGCCGGAGCATTGCTGCGAGCCGAACCGGCGGCGCTGGGTGAACGACGGGCGCTGTTTGCCTGTGTGCAGGGCAACTTTCACAGTCTGGGCGTGCGGATGGTGGCGGATGCGTTTGAACTGGCTGGTTGGCACAGCGCCTATCTGGGAGCGGATGTGCCGACGGTGGCGCTGATTGAGCAGATTGTCGCAGATCGGCTGGATGTAGTGGGGTTATCGGTGGCGTTGCCCCACCATATTGATGCGATCCGCGAGGTGATTGACCGGTGCCGGATGGCGTTGGGCGCACAGTGTCCACTGATCATGGTGGGGGGGCTGGTGATGAATAGCGTGGATGATCTGTGGCGGCAGGTGGGAGCGGATCAATGGCGTCCGGATGCGCTGGCGGCTCGGCGCGAGGCGTTATGAGCGAGTTAGTGCGGTCGCTGGCCGATCTGGGTCTGCCGGCGTTTTTGCAGGAAATGGGCAGCGTGATTATTGCCCTGCTGGATGAGAATGGCCGGGTGCTGGCGGCTAACCGGGGATTTTTGCGGCTGGCGCCGCCGCCGGAAAAGGCCGATCAACCGTGGGATGTCCGGTCGCTGTTCGTCAACCCCCGGCTGGATGATGTGCAAGCGTTGGCCCCTTATCACGGCGGAGCGCTACTGCTCTATCGGGGTATTCTGAATATCGCTCGGGCGGATCGGCAGTGCCAGTCGTTACAGGGACATATTTATCGCTGGCAGCAGGGACGGCTGCTGGTGGCGGCCGAATACGATGTCGAAGGACTGGAAATGCTCGGCGCGACGGTCATGCAGCTCAATGACGAGCTGGCTGAGACTCAGCGGCAATTGTTGCGGACCAACCGCGAGTTGAAACGCAACGAAACAGTGATCCTGGAGCTGATGAACACCGATGCGCTGACTGGGGCGGGCAGCCGGCGGCGGCTGGATGAGGCGCTGGCGGCGGAGGTCGAACGGTGCCGGCGTTATGAACAGGCCTTGTGCGTGGTGATGACGGATCTGGATCACTTCAAGGAGGTGAATGATCGCTGCGGTCATGCCGCTGGCGATGAAATCCTGAAGCAGTTTGTGACGCTGTTGCGTGGGCATTCCCGGCAGACCGATCTGGTGGCGCGGTTTGGCGGCGAGGAGTTTGTGGTGGTGTTGCCAGCGACGGAGTTGAAAAGCGCAGTCATCTGTGCAGAGCGCATCCGTCAGCAGTTGGAGTCGCGCCCGCTGGCGGAGCAGGTCGGGCGGATCACGGCCAGTTTTGGAGTTGCGATGCTCACTGGCGGCGAGGAAAGTGGGCATTTGTTGCAGCGGGTGGATCAGGCGCTGTATCGCTCCAAAAAGGAGGGCCGCAACCGCCTGACCCAATCCATCGCGCCGGGTCAGGATGCCGCGCCGGATGTGAGCAGTTGTTGAGTTCGGGCCGAAGCTGCGCTCAATACCAAAGCCTGATGGACACGAGATCGCTGGCAGGTGATAGCCGGTTGTTCCTGCGGCATGGATAGCAACAGGGCCGCCCTTAACTTCGCGCTGACTCCCCCAGCCACTTGTGCAACAACTCGCGCAACTGTTCCAGTCCATATGGCTTGCTCTGATAATCATCCATCCCCTCGGCCAGAAATCGCTCCTGGTCGCCGTCCATCGCATTCGCCGTCACCGCCACAATCACCGACCGCCGATCACTGCTCGCCTGCGCCGCCCGAATCTGCTGCATCGCCTCGATGCCGTCCATCACCGGCATCTGAATATCCATCAGAATCAGCGCATAATAATGCGCCAGCGCCTTGTCCACCGCGATTTGACCGTTCTCCGCCACCTCCGCCGCATAACCGAGCTTGCGTAACTGACCCAGCGCCAGTTTGCGGTTGATCGGATTATCCTCAGCCAGCAGGATCAGCGGCTGATTTGCGGCAGTCGCGACAACCGGATCGACCGTCACCGCCGCTGGTTCCGCCATCAACTCCGGCGTGACTGTCAGCGCAAACAACTCCGCCAGCATGTCAAACAACCGGGATTGATGGATCGGCTTGGTTAACCACCCGCCAAAGCCCAACGCCGCCGCCCGCTTACTCAAGCCCTGCTCATCCAGGTCCGCCAGCAACAA
>JAJHPN010000320.1 GCA_020890855.1 Candidatus Contendibacter sp.
GGACCGGTGGTGTCTTCGCTAAAGAAGAAAGTGTAGTTCAGACCCACTCCAACATAAGGGTGGATCGTGCCTTCCGGCATGAAGTGATATTGTAAAAAAAGCGTCGGCGGCAACTGATAGGTGCTGGCGACCTTGGTCCCGCCCAGCTCGATGTTATGTTTGAACGGCAAGGCTAACAGCAGCTCAATGCCAATATTGGACGTGGCCATATAGGTGAAGTTAAAGCCCAGGCTGTAGCCATCATCCACATTGATCATCCCCAGTGGGGTGCCAAGGTTGTCGGATTTTGGGAATACGCCCCAAGCGCCAATCCGCCCTATCCAGCTACCGGCCTCATACGCTTGGGCTGTTCCAGCCAGCAAACCCGCCGCCAGCGCCGCTGCCACCACACTTTTATGCATTTTCGAGGACATCATGGAACTCCTTAAATACAGAGGTTTTTGGTTGATTGATGAAATCAGGCCGGGAAAGACACAAAATCGCTGTGTATTATGCGCAACAGGCTAGTCAGAAACAATGATGTGTATCAATCATCCCAAAGCGCCTGTTGTCAATCCGCCAACGACGGGAGAATCTGCACTACTTCTTCAAAAGTGGTCAGACCGGCGGCGATTTGCAGGGCGGCCCCGATCCGCAACGGCCGCATTCCCTGATTAAAGGCGGCGAGGCGTAAAGCATCCTCATCCATGTCGGCCCGGAACAGCCGGCGCAATTCCGGCGTCACTGTCAGCAGTTCATAGAGCCCGACCCGGCCCAGATAGCCAGTGTTGCGGCACTCCGGACAGCCCTGCGCCGCCCCAACCGCCTGCGGTTTTGGTAGCGGTAGCGGTTGAACCAGCGCCGTCCACAACGCCTCATCCATCGGTTCCCGACTTTTGCAGTGCGGACAGAGGGTGCGCACCAGGCGTTGCGCCATCACGCCAATCAGCACGTTCTGGATCAGGTAGTAGGGAACGCCGAGATCGAGCAGCCGGGTAATGGCTGAAGCCGCATCGTTGGTGTGCAGGGTCGATAACACCAGATGGCCGGTCAAGGCGGCCTGCACCGCCATTTGCGCGGTTTCCAGATCACGGATTTCGCCAACCATGATGATGTCCGGATCTTGCCGCAACAGGGTGCGGATGCCTTGGGCGAAGGTGAGTTCAATCGTTGGCTGCACCTGCATCTGGTTGAGTTCCGGCACGACCATTTCAATCGGGTCTTCCACCGTGCAGACGTTGACCTCCGGCGTCGCCAGATGCTTGAGGGTAGTGTAGAGCGTGGTGGTCTTGCCGGAGCCGGTTGGGCCGGTCACCAGCACGATGCCGTGCGGTCGGGCGATCATCGCTCGCCAGATCGCTTCTTCAGCCGGGGCAAAGCCGAGCTGGCTGAAGTTTTTGGTCACGGTGTCCGGGTCGAAAATCCGCAACACGCACTTTTCGCCAAAGGCGGTGGGCATGGTGGACAGGCGCAGCTCGATTTCGCGGCCTGCCGGAGTGCGGGTCTTGATCCGGCCATCCTGTGGGCGGCGTTTCTCAGCCACGTCCATCCGCGCCAGAATCTTGAAGCGGCTGGTGACGGCGCTCATCACCGAGGGCGGTAATTGGTAGATCGCATTCAACACGCCATCGATGCGGAACCGGATCTGGCCCTGGTCGCGGCGCGGCTCCAGATGGATGTCGCTGGCGCGCTGGGCAAAGGCGTATTGCAGCAGCCAGTCTACGATCTGGACGATGGGCCGTTCATCGGCGCTCAATTCGCCGCGTCGGCCCAGTTCCAGCAATTGCTCAAAGTTGAGAATCCCGGAGACTGGCTCTATCGCGCCTTTCAGTGCGCCGCGCACCGAGCGCGACACGCCGTAAAACTCCATCTGGTAGCGGTTGATGTCCAGCGGATTGGCGATGACCCGTTCGATCTCGCGGCGCAGGGTCTGGCGCAATATGTCTTGCCACTCGTTCAGATACGGCTCGGTGGTGGCGAAAACGACCCGGCCTGCGTCCGCAGCAATCGGTAGAATCTGGTAGCGTGCGGCATAGTCGTAGGAAACAAAGGGCAGCAGCCGTTCGACGGCGGCGATGTCCAGCTTGAGTGGATCAATGCGCAGGTACGGCAGCCCGGCCTTGTTCGCCAACCATTCCGTCAGCAGTTCCAGACTCAGCACCTGATGCAATAGTTGCGGTCGGCGCAGTTGCTTGTTGGCGATCACCACCAGCGGATGCAGTTCACTGCGCTCGGTTCGGGAACCCGCCAGCGCCCGTTCAGCGTCAGCTTGGTCTATCCAACCGTCGGCAACCAGCTCATCCAGCACTTCTTTGACCGTCAGCCGGTGTTCCGGCAGGCGTGACCGGGCGGCGGGAACCGAACGTGGCGAGAGGTCGTTCAGGTTGGTTCGGGTGAGCGATGGAGTTGGAATGGCCGGATTCACAGTTTTTCCAGTTTGGCGTAAGCGACCACGAGCCATTTGGAGCCGCCGGCTTTGGGAAAGTCGATCCGCGCCCGGGTGTGGTAACCGGCGCCTTCCACCGCCAGCACCACGCCTTCGCCAAACTGCGGGTGGCGCACCCGCTGCCGGGGGTGCAGACCGGCCGGAGCGGCGGCGGTGGGCGCGGCAGATCGGAACGAAGGCGCAATGTGGGTCTGGCTCGGCGGTTTGGACCGCGTGCGGGCGCGAACGTCATGGGTGAGTTCTTCGGGAATTTCGCCGACGAAGCGTGATGGGCGCTGGTCGGTTTGACGACCATAGAGGTTGCGCCGTTCGGCATGGCAGAGATAGAGCTGCCGCCGGGCGCGAGTGACGCCAACGTAGGCCAGCCGCCGTTCTTCTTCCAGTTGCTTGGGTTCCAGCGTCGAGCGGCTGTGCGGGAACAGGCCCTCTTCCAGCCCGACCAGAAATACAATCGGGAATTCCAGCCCCTTGGCCATGTGCATGGTCATCAGTTGCACGCAGTCATCACCGGGCGAACCCTGGCCCTGCCCGGATTCCAGCACGGCGTGGGCGAGAAAGGCGTTCAGCCAGTCCGGTTCATCGGGATCAGCGCCAATG
>JAJHPN010000193.1 GCA_020890855.1 Candidatus Contendibacter sp.
GCAATCTTTATGATGGATCGGATGCGTTAGTGTAGCCAAAAACCAAGCGTTTCAGTCAAAATCCAGCCATGAACGCTAACACTCTGATGATTCAAGGCACCACTTCCGACGCTGGCAAAAGCGTCATAGTTGCTGGTTTGTGCCGGTTGCTGGCCCGCCGCGGGGTGCGGGTCGTCCCCTTCAAACCGCAAAATATGGCTCTGAACAGCGCTGTGACCGTGAACGGCGGTGAGATTGGCCGCGCCCAGGCGGTGCAGGCCCAGGCGGCTTTTCTGGAGCCGCATACCGATATGAATCCAGTATTGCTCAAACCCAATACCGATATTGGCGCTCAGGTGATTATTCAGGGCCGGGTGCTGGCCAATATGGACGCCCGCAGTTATCACGATTACAAGCCAATAGCCATGCAGGCCGTGCTGGATTCCTATCAACGGCTGTGCGCCGCTTATGACATGGTGCTGGTGGAAGGCGCGGGCAGTCCGGCGGAAATCAATTTGCGCGACAAGGATATTGCCAATATGGGTTTTGCTGAGGCGGTTGATTGTCCAGTGTGGCTGGTCAGCGATATTGATCGCGGTGGAGTATTCGCTCATTTATATGGGACGCTGGCGCTGTTGGCGGATAATGAACGAGCGCGAGTGACTGGATTGATTATTAACCGCTTCCGGGGCGATGTGAGTCTGCTGACGCCGGGATTGGACTGGCTGACGCGGGAAACGGGGAAACCGGTGTTGGGGGTGTTGCCCTATTTGAAAGGCCTGCATCTGGAAGCAGAAGACGCTCTGCCGGGTGAATCCGCCGTTGCTAAAGATGTGGAGCGACTGCGTGTCGCCGTGCCGATATTGGCGCGCATCAGCAATCACACTGATTTTGATCCCTTGCGCTTGCATCCACAGGTGGAAGTGATCTGGGTGCGAGCCGGCGAGTCCATTCCACCGGTTGATCTCATTATTTTGCCCGGCAGCAAAAGCACTCGCGGCGATTTGCAACGACTGCGCGATCAGGGTTGGGATGTGCAGATTGATCGCCATTTGCGCTATGGCGGCAAGCTGATTGGAATTTGCGGCGGCTTTCAGATGCTGGGAACGCAGATTCACGATCCAACCGGGTTGGAAGGCGAACCGGGCAGCAGTCCGGGACTCGGTTTGCTGGAGTTTGAAACCACGCTGGAGCCGGAAAAACAATTGCGACGCGTCGAAGGCTGTTTAACCATGACGGCGGCTTTTGTAACCGGCTATGAAATTCACGCGGGAGTCAGCGCCGGCCCCGCTTTGGCAAAACCCGCTATTCAATTCAGCGATGGGCGGCTGGATGGCGCCCTGTCAAAGGACGGGCAAATTTTTGGCGCCTATCTGCACGGACTCTTTGACGCTGCGCCAGCCCGTGATGAATTGCTGCGGTGGGCAGGATTGGCGGTTCGAGAAACGCCGGATTACCGGGAACTGCGCGAGGACGGCATTGACCGGCTGGCTGACGCTCTCGCCGAGCATCTGGATTTGAGCGATCTGGAAGGGTTGCTACCAAAGTGACGACTGCAAATCCGTTCCATGTTCTTCCCTTACAGGATTGATAAGCAATGACTTATGACTTTGATCGAGCAGTGGTCCGGCGTGGCGGTGATAGTCTGAAATGGCGGCGTTACGGTGCAGCGTTGCCATTATGGGTGGCCGATATGGATTTTATCGCCCCGGAACCAGTATTAGCCGCTTTACATGAGCGGGTAAAGCATGGGATCTTTGGCTATGGCGCGCCGCCGGATGAATTGACTGAAACGATTTGCGCCCGATTAGATCATCTCTACCATTGGACGGTAACGCCAGAACAGATCATTTATCTGCCCGGACTGGTGTGCGGATTAAATGTCGTGTGTCGGGCAGTCGGTGAACCCGGCGATGCCGTGCTGGTGCAAACGCCAGTTTACCCACCATTTTTGAGCGCTCCGCTTTACCAGGATCGGCAATTGATTACGGCGGAACTGACGGCTGAATCATGCGATGGGCGGTGGCGTTACACCTTTGATGATGCGGCTTTCACGGCAAAAATCAGCCCAACTACCCGGCTGTTTATTCTTTGTCATCCGCATAACCCGGTCGGAAGATCATTCGATCAAGATGAATTAAATCGACTGGCGATGGTTTGTGAACAGCGCGATCTGGTGATTTGTTCAGACGAAATTCACTGTGATTTGCTGCTGGATGGGCGGCGTCATACACCGTTAGCCACCCTGGCCCCGGAAATCGCCCAGCGCTGCATTACCTTGATGGCGCCGAGTAAAACTTTCAACATCGCTGGGCTGGGGGCCAGTTTTGCCATTATCCAGAACCCTGCGTTGCGGCAGCGTTTCAAACAGGCCATGCGCGGGATCGTGCCCGATGTGAACCTGCTGGCGTTGACTGCGGCATTGGCGGCTTATCAGCACGGCGACGCCTGGCTGCGGGAGTTGCTGGTTTACCTGGCCGGCAACCGGGATTATTTGCTTGATTATGTGGATCGCTGCTTGCCCGGCATTCGCGCTACTGCGCCAGAGGCCACCTATCTGGCCTGGCTGGACTGCCGAAATAGTGGCATTGCTGGTAATCCGCATCAGTTCTTTCTCGATCATGCCGAAGTGGCCTTGAATGATGGCGCGACTTTTGGACCGGGCGGCGAAGGCTTTGTCCGACTGAATTTTGGTTGTCCACGCATGACCTTAATGGCCGGTCTGGAACGGATGCAGCAAGCATTTCATCAGAGAGATTCGATCCCATGCACGATAGCGTAATCACTGCGCCACTCCCCGGCGCCATTCCCGTTATTCCCGTCATTGACAGCGAATTCAGCGTGTGGCTGGAGCGGCAGGATGAATCATGGCGCCGCTGGCTGACGGCGACCGGATTCAAGGGCCAATCTGGCAAATTCAGTCTGGTTCCTGGTCCTGACGGGCAATTACGGGCGGTAGTCGCCGGTATCAAGGATGCCGATGATCTGTGGGCATTGGGCGGGCTGCCGGCCAGTCTGCCCGAAGGCGATTACCGCCTTGAA
>JAJHPN010000058.1 GCA_020890855.1 Candidatus Contendibacter sp.
GAACGGCTCAGCGCGGAACCCCATTACGGTTAAGCCATCGATGATCGCGTTCTCCAGAGGTTTCCCTTTCTCGTAGAGAAGATTTCTTAGGCGACGCGAAGACTTTAGATTTTCAAGAATAGCGTCCTTAGCCTTCCGTGCCTTTTCGATTGCCTCTTCGGCAACGAGTAGTTCCTGATTTAGCTTTAGTTCCTGAGGCAAAGCGTAATTAGAACTGGCGGCCCAGGGTGGTTCCGGCGTTATTTCGCCGGTGCTGTGTAGCGCCTTATCCAAGCTAACAATGGCACTTACCATGCGAGCGGCGAATTGGGTTGCAGCAGGTGTCCAATGCTGCTCATCACCCTTCTCTCTCAGGAACCCTTCGGCGTAGAAGTTAATGTCCGGGAGAAGGATTAGCGGTAAGTTCTCATTAACTGCAGGTAAACCGGCATGTATCAAAATAATACTTTAAGATTTTCAAATTGTTATCCAGTGCCCATGAGCGACTTACCTGCAGTTAATGAGCAATTACGATTAGCGAACCGTTTGAGTTCTTACTTCGATACAGCGCCCCGACCGGCTTGTCTCCGTTCTTGGTCAGAAGGCACGCGGGAATCTTGTCAGCAGTCAGGAGGACCTTGTATTGAGATACCTCTTCGAACTCTTTCCAATAAGTGGCGATCACATCTGCATTGCGGGTGGCCAGCTTAATTGCCGCTCCCTTTGTGCTGACGGGACTTAGAGTGGCCGGAATAACCGAATAGTTGTTATGCAATGAAACAATCCGGGTTGTCTTCTGATTCCTTCCCGTTCCTGAGTAGCGCCTTTCTCCTGTATCAACATAGACCTCATGAAGCTCTGACAAAAATACGATGACCGTCTTTCCGCTATCGAATGCGTCTTTGATTTCCCGGTGCCAGTGGTCACATTGCTCCTTCAAGCGAAAGGAAGAGCTATCGGAAAGACTGGGTTTGCCTTGGTAATAGTCCGATGAGTATGTGAGGTAGCTACCAATAACGGGTTTGAAAAGGACAATGTCCCAATCGAGAAGGGATATGTCTTCCTGAAAATCGCAGTACGTTACATCGTTAGATGCGAGTTCAAAACCAACCGATAGAATTTTCTTCGCTGCCATTAGCGGGAAACCTTGTATCTAGATGCATAACGGGCCGAAGTTGAGTGCATAGTACTCAACTTATCAGTTGAGTAGACAGAACGAGCCAATATTGCGCTAGACAGAATCTGTATAGCACTCACCCATAACTCTTCCGGCTCATTTGATACAAAAACGCTAGTCGATGATCGATGCCCTGTCAACTCCCAATGATACAGTTCGCCGCTTTTTGGTCCGCTATCTGGAATTGTTGCATCAACAAGGTAGTAGGTTGCCTCGATGACCAGTACCTCGCCGGCTTGGGCAGAATAGGCAGAATGCGCGATGGGCAGTTTCGGCAACCGGTCGATGCCATACCGGTCGATGCCATACAGAATTAGGACTTTCGCTGACCTGCCTTTTTCCGTCATTCCCGCGCAGGCGGGAATCCAATCAGCCGTTGAAAAACGAGATGCCCGCTTTCGCGGGAATGACGAACTGAGCGGTTTTTGACCTGAGAAGAACAAAACTATCGGGAAAACGCCATTCGGCGATACAAACCGTTACAAAAATCCCCTTTTGGCAAAATCACGGTTACATCCGGGGTGTCTAATTGAGCTCGAACAACCCGATAACCAAGAGGAATCCAACAATGAACACGCTACGCAAATCACTGTTAATCGCCGCTACGGTCGGCAGTCTGGGTCTGGGCACGGTCGCATTTGCCGGGCCGTGGGGCGGACATGGCCGGATGGGCGGCGGCGACTGCCCGATGATGGGCGGCGGTCCCGACGGCAATCCGCAGCGGATGGCGATGATGCAGCAGCATCACGCCGAGCAAATGGAGTTGCTGGAAGCGCGGCTCAAGCTGACCGCGAACCAAACCGCAGCCTGGAAAGCATTCACTGCCGCCCAGGACGCCCACCATGCCGCCAAGATGAAGATGCGGCAGGAGCGGCGCGATCAGGATACGACCGCCATGGCTCACTTTGAGGAACAGACCCAGGCGATGGAGCAGAACCTGACCAGCATGAAGGCGATGACCAAGGCGGCCGGCGATCTGTACGCCACGCTCGACCCGACCCAGAAAAAGGTGATGGATGACTTCTTCACCACCCGGCCCATGCACCGGATGATGCGCGGCGGCGGACCGGGCGCCGGCCCAGCCCCAGCCCAGTAATCACGCCGGAGTTCAACCCATCGGCCTGATCCGGGGCGGCGTTCGCTGAACGCCGCCCTTTTCGTTTGGGCGCGGCCCACCTGCGCGTTTTGACTCCTGCCCAGCATTCCCCTGTCTACATAAATCCGCAAATTTGTTATGTTAATCAGCCTACGGCGCGAGCGGCGCAACCTCAAAAGGCAAGGGCAATGTTGGAAGAAAACCTTCAAAAAATCATTGAATTGCGTCATAGCGCCCCTTACTCGATTTTGGGGCCTCATTATTCAGAACGAGATCGGGCGCTAACGATCCGGGCCTTTTTGCCCGGCGCTAAACAGGTTTGGGTGCTGCCAGCGGATGGCGCCAGTCGGCGTGAAATGCAGCGATTGCACCCCGATGGCCTGTTTGCGTTGCGTCTGCCGGGGATCGCGCACCTGGACTATCAATTATTGATCGCTGACGCCGCTGGCCAGACTACGACCTGCCCCGATCCTTACGCCATTCACGAACCCACCTTCACCCCCGCCGACGGTCAGGCCTTGCGCCAAGGGCGACTTGACGACCTGTTCAACCGGCTGGGCGCACGGGCGGAAACCCAACAAGGCCAACCCGGCATCACTTTCACCCTGTGGGCGCCGAACGCCAGCCGGGTCAGCGTGGTGGGAACATTCAACCAGTGGGATGGCCGCCGTCATCCGCTGGAGCGGCATGAATCGGGCGTCTGGGAGATTTTTATCCCCGGCCTCGGTCTGGGCGAACTGTATAAATATGAG
>JAJHPN010000131.1 GCA_020890855.1 Candidatus Contendibacter sp.
GACGAACTGCTGGATCGCACCCGGGAACGCGCCCCGACCCATTCGCTGGTCACGCCGGATCAGGTTGGGCTTGCCACGGCCGCGCTGGCTTGCGACTTCGCCAGCATCGTCACCGGTGAAGTGCTGTACATGGATGGCGGCTACAACATTATGGGTGGCTGAACCGATCTGCGATTTCCAACCTTCGACCCTTGGCCCCCAACCTTCGACCCTGATCCTGATGACCGACTATCACGATGTTTTACCCTACCTGCGCACCATCCGCGACCTGATTCGCTGGGGGGCCAGCCAGATGAATCAGGCGGGTCTGCATTTCGGCCACGGCTCCGACAGCGCGATTGACGAAGCGGCGACGCTGGTGTTGCACGCGCTGCATCTGCCCCCGGACCTGCATGCCGAGTATTTGCAGGCCCGGCTGACGCCGCCTGAACAGCTGGCGGCGCTGCAACTGCTGGAACGGCGGATCACCGAGCGCAAACCTGCGGCTTATCTGACCCAACGCGCCTGGTTTATGGGGCTGCCATTCTATGTCGACGAGCGAGTATTAGTGCCGCGCTCACCACTGGCGGAACTGATCGAACGTCACCTGGCGCCGTGGCTGCCCGACAGCCGCAAGGTCGAGCGCATTCTCGATCTGGGCGCCGGCAGCGGCTGCATTGGCATCGCCTGCGCTTACGCCTTCCCGGACGCCCATGTCGATCTGGCCGATGTGTCGGCTGAAGCGCTGGCGGTGGCGCGGCGGAATATCGCAGATCACGGGCTGGAGGATCAGGTCGAGATCATCCAGTCCGATTTATTTTCGGCCCTCAAAGGCCGCCGTTACGATCTGATTATCAGCAACCCGCCTTACGTCAGTCTGGCGGAACTGGACACCCTGCCTGCCGAATACCATCACGAACCCCGACTGGGACTGGCGGCCGGCGAAGAGGGGCTGGACATCGTGCTGGACATTCTGCGTGAGGCCGCCGATTACCTGAAACGCGACGGGCTGTTGATCGTCGAGGTCGGCGACGCTCAGTACGCCCTGTGCGAGGCGCTTCCGGATGTGCCGTTTACCTGGCTGGAATTTGAGCGCGGCGGGCAAGGCGTGTTTCTGTTGAACGCCGCCCAAGTGCGCCGGTTGTGAGATCGCCCGTATGGACACCACCCTGATTTTTGATCTGGCGCTGATTCGCAAATACGACAAGGCTGGCCCGCGCTATACCTCCTATCCGACCGCCGTACAGTTTCACGATGGTTTCGGCGCGGCGGAGTATCGGCAAGAAGCGCAGGCGGGCAATGCGACCGGCAAGCCATTGTCGTTGTATCTGCATATTCCATTTTGTGATACGGTCTGCTTTTACTGCGCCTGCAATAAGATCGTGACCAAAAATCGCCGTCACGCTGCGCCCTATCTTGATCGTCTGCACCGGGAAATGGCTTTGCAGGGCGCATTATTCGACCACTCTCGACCGGTCACGCAATTGCACTGGGGCGGCGGCACGCCGACCTTTATCAGTCCGGTTGAAATACGGGAGTTAATGCGCGTCACGGGCGAGCATTTCCAGTTGCTCAATGATGATCGTGGCGAATACTCCATCGAAGTGGATCCGCGTGAAACCGATGATGGCGTCGTGGCGCTCTTGCGCGAGTTGGGTTTTAACCGGCTGAGTCTGGGCGTACAGGATTTTGATCCCGATGTGCAAAAGGCGGTTAACCGGATTCAATCGCAGGACCTCACTTTGCATGTTATGGAGGCCGCCCGGCGCGAAGGTTTCAAATCGATCAGCGTTGATCTGATTTATGGTCTGCCTTTACAGACGACCACCAGTTTCAGCCGCACCGTAGCTGAAATTATTGCCCAGAACCCCGACCGGATTTCGGTATTTAATTACGCCCATCTGCCGGAACTGTTCAAAACCCAGCGCCAGATTGACGCCGGTGCGCTCCCAGCCCCGGAAGTAAAGCTGGAGATTCTGCAAGCCGTGATTGAGCAATTGACCGGCGCTGGCTATGTCTATATCGGTATGGATCATTTCGCCAAACCGGAAGATGAATTGACCCTGGCGCAACAGGCGGGAACGCTGTATCGCAATTTTCAGGGCTACAGTACGCATGCCGACTGCGATCTGATTGGCTTGGGCGCGACGTCGATTGGCATGGTCGGCAACAGCTACAGCCAAAATCTGAAAATGCTGGAGGAGTATTACGCCCGGATTGACGAGGGAAATTTGGCGGTATTTCGCGGGGTGCGGCTGGATGCGGATGATCGGTTGCGGCGAGCAGTGATTACCGCGCTGATTTGTCATTTCACTCTGGAATTTGCCACGATTGAACGGCAATTGGGCATTCGTTTCAGCGACTATTTTGCAACAGAACTGGCGGAACTGGCCGACATGCAGGCGGATGGATTATTGACTGTGGATAAAACCAGTATTCAAGTTTTACCGGCAGGGCGGCTGCTGATTCGTAACATCTGCATGGTGTTTGACCGCTATTTACGAAAACAGCAACACCGACGGTTTTCCAAGGTGATTTGAACCATGCTGCTTGATCAGTCCATCTGAAACAATGGAAACCCTGTTCGCTTACTGGTCTAGCCGGGAACTGATCGCTAATGGTCTGATTCTGCTGCATCTGATCGGGGCATTAGCGGTGGGGATCGCGATTGGCTATGAGCGCACCTATCATGGTCGGGCAGCGGGTATTCGGACGTACACCCTGGTTTGCATCGCTTCTACTGCGCTTACAGTAGTCAATGCTTATCCGCAGCACTGGTACGGCGGACTGGCCCAGAGTCCCGCCTTTGCTGATCCTACCCGGATTATTCAGGGTCTGATGACCGGCATCGGCTTCCTGGGCGCCGGGGTTATCATGAAAGAAGGGTTCACGATCCGGGGGTTGGCGACTGCCGCATCAATCTGGATGACCGCAGCGATAGGCGTTTTGATTGGTATCGGATTTTACGCAGCTGCGATATTCGCCGCCTTTCTGACGGTTAGCATTATGAGTGGTTTTCGCTGGTTGGAAATCCTGTTGCCACATCAGCAATGGATTCATCTCTCGCTGGTTTATCCACGGGAACAAACTCCGCCGGAAGATCAGATTCGCGATCTGGTCAGCGCCCACGGTTTTATCATCGTCGACTGGTCTTATGAGTTGAACAATGATGGTCAACAGTTTGAATATCATTTGGTCTTACAAACTTTAGGCGCTGGTATAACCAATAACCTGGCGCGGGAATTGGTGCAATCGCCGCATATTGTTGGATTTCGGCTATCGCCGTCACGAAATTAATTTTTTCCCGCCGGGTAGCTGTTCACTTCCCCGGTCAATTCTTTCGGCGATTCCGAGTGCTTGATGGTAGATTTGCCTGTCCATCAAGATGCGGTTTCAATCAGAAACAACGCCTGAAGATACTTTTCAACCGTTGCCAATTGGACTGGATCAATCGCTGATTTTCTTAATGGTTTTTTGAATTTGGAGAGCAAGAAACGCCCTTTTGCATCAATCGACGGATTCTCAAACCCCAGCTTTGAACTTGGTTTCAGCGATAGAAAAGGAAGTAGAGGAAGAGATTTTTTTATGACTGGATTCAATGAGATCAAGGTATCATTTTTTATTTTTTCTTCCTGCCATTTGCGCCGTCTTCCAGAATCTTCAGTGCGCCCTGCAAACAGGATAAAATTGGTAGACAGCCGCCGGCTGGTTTCCAGCATCCTTAATCTTGCAATTTCTGCTTTAACATCAGATAACGCCCCCTGATGCGTAAACAGCAGTGGTTCAAGATGCGCCTCATTCAGCAAGGCCAATAATTCATTCAGTGGATAGGTTTTTGCGTAGGGATGCAGGAACAGATCGGCGAGACCCCAATCAAATCTGGATTCGTAGCTTGAATCAACACAGCTCTTGAAACGGTTTCCTTCCCTGGTTTTTTTATAAAGCGCCCTGATGGCATTGACATCGCTGATCTTCATGATTTTCATTGCGTTAGCAGCAGATTGCACCGGTTTTCTAGCGCAGCTACTGTAAATCATGATTCTTACAAAAGCACCTTCTTGTAAGAGAGAGTGGATTAACTTTAATGCGGAACAAATATTCGGGATATGGTGTAAAACACCGTGGCAATCGATAAAATCAAAGCGATCGTCTCCTAATACGGTTGGCGTATCGCCAAGGTCGCTTTCGATGAAGTCTACATTAAAGTAAAAGTGAAGCCAGGTATGAAACTTTGCCCTTTGCAGATTCGCCTTGGAAATATCCAAAGCTGTTATTTTAACGTTCGGGTTAGCAACTGCGGTGGGATAGGGTGAAAAACCGCCACAACCTGCCAGCAGAATTCTTTTGTCTTCCAGGTAAAGCTTTTCTCCATTAAAACGCGCCCAAAGCGACTCAAGATTAAGCGCATAAGTATCACATTTCCTGACCGAAGAGAGCAGTGGAAATTGCGGATAGACATAGGTTTCATAGTGGGTCTTCACCGCTTGTCGTATCGTCAGGAACGGGTTGATTTGCGTCATGACTAACCCACTGCAACGATCATCCGTTAGCCCATGCCCGCTCGATTTTAGCCACCCACATCAGCGCTTCGTCTTGGGTCAGCAAGAGAATCTGCCAGTTGTTGCGGAAATCCTGCCAGGATTTTTCAGCGCATTCGCTCAGAGTATCGACGTAGCTGTTAACCCATTTTTCAGGCGGATCATCGACTTGTGCTTCTCGAATATAATCCGCGCCATGTTGTAAGCACAAGAGGTAAGTGTCCAGCGCCCGACGCACCGCACTAATCGTCCCAAGATTCATCAACCCGGCGACGCGCAGCGCCGATTGCCAAATCAACAAATTCGCCGCCTGTTGCCGCTTGAATAACCGGTCGTTGTTCATCCCCAACCCCTCGTTTGTTTGTCGTTTGTGCATCGCAACATGAATTGCCGCAACCGTCAAGCGATTACGGAGTTGATGACTAAAAAATGGATCAGACCGCGACCGGAGCCTTGATGGCCGGATGGAACTGGTAGCCGGCGATCTCAAAGTCGTCGTAGCGGTAGTCGGACAATGATTCGGGCTGGCGGTGAATCGCCAGCTGCGGTAGCGGCAAGGGTTCGCGGCTCAGTTGCAGCCTGGTCTGGTCCAGATGATTCAGGTACAAGTGGCAATCCCCCCCGGTCCAGATGAACTCGCCGACCCGCAGATTGGCCTGACGGGCGGCCAGATGAGTCAGCAGCGCATAACTGGCGATATTAAACGGGACGCCAAGAAACAGGTCAGCGCTACGCTGGTAAAGCTGGCAGGACAGTTCACCATTGGCGACATAGAACTGGAACAGCAGATGACAGGGCAACAACCGCATTCGCGCCAACTCGCCGACGTTCCAGGCGGACACCACGATCCGCCGTGAATCCGGGTCACGCCGCAGCAGGCTGATCGCCTCGGCCAACTGATCAATCCGCTGACCATCCGCTGTCTCCCAGGCCCGCCATTGCTTGCCGTAAACCGGCCCCAGATCGCCATTCTCATCCGCCCATTCGTCCCAGATCGTGACCCCATGCGCATGAAGGTAATCGAGGCGGGTGTCGCCACGCAAAAACCACAGCAGTTCGTGAATGATCGAGCGCAGATGCAGTTTCTTGGTGGTCACCAGGGGAAATCCGGCCCGCAGATCAAACCGCAGTTGTGCGCCAAATACGCTCAGCGTCCCGACCCCGGTCCGATCCGATTTTCGAACGCCCTCCATCAGAACCCGCTGCAACAAATCAAGATACGCCTTCACCGTCGATTCACTCGCCCAGATCGCTGTTCAGGAAAGCGCTGGCATTTAATGCTGCAATGCAATATAGTGATGGTAATTTCACGACACATGAATGAGTTACCTTTATTTAGGATCTGACATGACCGCCAAGGCGACGTCTTCGATTCAAGTAATTGCCCGGGCTTCCCGGTTGCTCGACGCCCTGGCTGCCCACGATGAACCGGTGAGCCTCAAGGCCCTGGCCTGTATTACCGGCCTGCATCCCTCGACGGCATTTCGCATTCTGGCTTCTCTGATTGAACACGCTTTTGTGGAGCGCAGCATGGCCGGACATTACCGGTTAGGCGTGCGGTTGCAGCAATTAGGCAGTCGGGCGGCTGGCCGGTTCGAACTGCGGCGCGAAACGCACCCGATCATGGAGCGAATCTGTGGCGAACCGGTGGGTGAATTCCGCCACGGCGATGCCTAACGCCCGGTCCTCATGCTTGACCTGGCAGTTCCACAATAAACGTCGCGCCTTGCCTGATTTCGCTTTCCACCCAGATACGCCCGCCATGATGTTCGACGATCTTCTGGCTGATCGGCAATCCCAGACCGGTTCCCTTCGGCTTACCGGACAGACTGTCGTTGACCTGATGGAATTTCTCGAAGATCAGCTTGTGCTGATCGCGGGCAATGCCAGGGCCGTTATCCACCACCTCAATGCGCCAACGATCCGGATCCGCCACTGACCGCAGGCGGATGACAACTTCGCCGGTCTGTTCCGGGCAGAACTTGACGGCGTTGGACAGCAGGTTAATCACCACCTGGGTCAACCGGTCATGATCCCCGGTAACCAGGACCGGTTGATCTCCCAGACTTTCGTGCAGCGCCACCGCCTTATCGCGAAAAAGCTGGCTGGTTGACGTAATCGCATCCTGAATCAGCGTACGCAGATCAAGGGTTTCAACACTCCATTCGGTCCGCCCGGAATCCATCTTGGCCATGTCCAGCACCTGATTGATCAGCCGGGTTAGCCGTTCGCTTTCCTTGACGATGATACTGAGGAATTTGCTCCGTTGATCCACGTCCATTTCGGGGTTGGCCAGCAGGATTTCCGAGAAAGCCCGGATCGAAGTTAGCGGCGTTCGCAACTCATGGGTGACGGTGGAAATGAATTCATCCTTGAGCCGATCCAGTTCCCGCAACCGGTGGTTGGCCTCGCGCAATTCGGCAGAGGCGGCTTCCAGCTCCGCGGATTTCTGCTCCAGCCGCCGGCTGTATTCGATGACCTGGGTGCTCTCGTCAAGAATGGTCATCACTTCTTCGATGCTGAGCACTTCGCCCATCACGATAGACGAGATCATCACTCGCGCCGAAGCCGCGCCAATGGCGCCCGCCAGCAATCGCTCGGTGTAATGAATCAGCCGGGAATCAGCCTGCAACGGATAACCGCCGTGATCGCGGGCATAGCGGTCAAAAGCCTCGCTGGCGCGAGGCGGACCGAGAAACCGGGCCAGCAGATCGTAGAGTTCGGTGGTTTCAACCACACCCCGCCACAGCAGCGAATCGCCGTCATGACGCTCGCGTTCGAGAATATTGACGAACTGGCTGCCCTGCACCTGCTCAATGGCGTCTGGCCGGCTCAGCATCGAGCCGAACACCAGGCCGCCGACGTTGGCCAACATGCTCCAGAATACCGCGTGCATGTAGGGATCCATGTCCCGGAGGCCGAACAGCGCGTAAGGCTTGAGCAGTTCCAGTCCGAACGGTCCGTGATCAACGAAGCTGACGCCAATCCAGCCAGAGCGGGCCATGGCAGGCAACAGCAAGGTATACGCCCAGACCAGAAACCCGCCGCTCAGGCCGATCAGCGCCCCGCGCCGGTTGGCCCGCTTCCAGTACAGGCCAATCAGGATCGGCGGAGCGAACTGAGCGGCGGCGGCGAAGGAAATCAGGCCGCTGGCGACCAGAGCGTAGGACTCGCCGACAAAGCGGAAATAGAGATAACCCAGCAGGATGATGGCGGCGATGCCGGCGCGGCGAACGCCGAGCAACAGACCGGACCAATCGGCGCGGCCGGCCAGCCAGCGCGGATTGGCGCGGAGCAGGAGCGGAATGACCAGGTCATTGCAGATCATGGTCGACAAGGCGACCGTCTCGAACAAAATCATGCTGGTGGCCGCCGACAGCCCGCCCAGAAACACCAGCAGGGCCAGATCGGGGAGATGCAGCATCATCGGCAGTCCGAGTACGAACATGTCGGCGTCCACTTCGCCACTGGTGAAGATCAGCCGCCCGCCCAGCGCTATCGGCAACACGAACAGGTTAATGGCGAACAGATAAAGCGGGAATAGCCAGGTCGCCTTGCGGATATGGGCTTCGTTGACGTTTTCCACCACCAGCACCTGGAACTGGCGAGGCAGGAACAGGAACGCCATCATCGACAGGAAGGTGAGCGACAGCCAGCCGCCATAGCCGCCCGGCACCACTTCAAAGCGCATCAGCTTCGCCAGTTCGGGCTGCGCCGCCGCCTGCTGGAACAGGGCGCCGGGGCCGTCAAACATGCTGAAAGTCACGACGATCCCGACTAGCACGAACACCACCAGCTTGAACAGCGACTCGAACGCGACCGCCGTGACCATGCCTTCATGGCGTTCGGTGGTGTCAATATGGCGGGTGCCGAACAGAATGGCGAACATGATCAGCACCAGCGCCACCATGAAGGTCGTATCGGCCCAGAAGGGTTGCTGGGTGGAAAAGGCGGGCATCGCAACTTGGGGGTACTGGCGCAACAAACTAAAACTGGTCGCGATGGCCTTCAATTGGATGGAGATGTAGGGAAGGATGCCGAGCACCACAATCACCGTGACCATCCCGGCCAGCAGGCCGCTCTTGCCATAGCGGGACGCGGCAAAATCAGCGATGGAGGTAATGCGATGCGCTTTGGTGATACGCACGATCCGGCGCAATACTACCCAGAATAACACCGCCATCAAGGTCGGGCCGAGGTAGACCGGTAGAAAATCGACCCCACTGGTGGCCGCCAGCCCGACGCTGCCGTAAAAGGTCCAGGCGGTGCAGTAAATCGCCAGCGACAGGGTGTAGATGTAGGGATTGGCGATGATGGAACGGTCGGCGTCAGCGCGCTGATCGCCATAATAGGCGATGCCGAACAATACCCCCATATAAATCATGGAGCTGGCAATGATGACCCCGTCACTCAACATTCAGAGCAACTCCCCTGGGTCGGTGTCGTTAACCCGGCGCTTTTTTGCGGATTCAGGCATTGATGGCGGCGCTTTGGGTGGTTCCGGCTCACGGATTTCCGAGTGCTGGATCACCGCGATCAGCAGGATGATCAGCACGAACCACATCAGATAGAGATAGAAATACAGCAGCGGGATGCCGAATAGCGCAACGGCTCGGTCAAACAGACCCAACACCGGGTAGTTGAGCGCCAGCGCTCCGATGATGAACAAAATGACGATGTATTCTCTGGATTGTTGACGCATGGAACGGGAGTCGGGAGTTGGGAATCAGGGATCAATCGCTGGCGAAAATCCTGACCTGATAACCTCAGAAATTCGCCTGGGTCTTGCGAATCGCCACCATCCGGTCGGAGGCTTCCAGCGCCTGCCCAAGCGTGGTCACGCCTTGCGCCTCCAGCAGGTCGAGCAGTTTTAAAAACACCTGCGCGGTCACCAGCGAATCGCCCAGTGCGGTATGCCGACCCTGCACGTCTACCCCTAGCCGGTCAGCGATGGCGTCCAGGTTGTGATCATCGGTGTAGTCATGCAGATAACCGGACAGCAGCAGGGTATCCAGCACCGGATTGCCGAAGCGCACCCCGGTTTTCTCTTCCTTGAGCTTCAGAAACTTCATGTCAAAAGCCGCGTTATGCGCCACCAGTACGGTGTGATTATCGCCGACAAAAGCGCGGAATTGCGGCAGCACGGTTTCCACCCCCGACTTGTCCTGCACCATGTCATCCGTAATGCCGTGAAAACGGATCGAAGCCTTGGGAATCGTCCGGCCCGGATTAACCAGTTGATCAAAGGTCTCGCCCGTCAGCATCCGGCGATTGACGATCCGCACTCCGGCGATCTGGATGATCTCATCGCCCCTGGACGGAGCCAGCCCGGTGGTTTCGGTATCAAAGACCACATAAGTCAAGGCGCCAAGCGGGTAGTTGACCAATTCGCCCCATTCCGCCCGACGCTCTTCACCCAGCGAGAAGTCGTAGAACTCGGGGCGGTCCGGCAGCTTGCCCGCCGGCTCCTTCCACTGCCGCGCCGAGGCTGGCAGCGGGAGCCGCAGCAAGGCATGACCGGGCCGGCGGTGCGCCTGGCTCCACAAATCGCTGTTATGCCGCCGCAACACCTCGCCGACCGTAGTCGCGCCGACCAGATCCTGCACGTGTTCGCTCAGCCAGCCTTCCAGCTGGTGGGCGGGCAACGGTTCACCCGGCCAGATGATGTCCAGATAAACCCGACGATTGCCGAGCAGGCATTCAATTTCGAAGGTATGGCCGACGCCCTGCACGGACAACTGCTCCAGCAGGTGCTCCAGCAACAACATGATCGAGTGGTTGTCGACATTCAGCCATAACGGCATTCCAATCATCGTGACCCGTAGCCCAGCGTGTTGCTCCAAATGATGAATGACGCTGCCGATCAGGTCTGTTGAGTACACATCATTCATCGGCCAGCGGCTGGCGTACAGGTTGCGCAGATCAAAGGCCAGTTCTTGCAGGCGTTGGCTGAGTCGCTCGCTCTCCTCGACGATCATCCGCTGGAAAACCAGCCGCTGCGCCTGGTCCATGTCAGTGAAGTTGAGGACGTTTTCCGCCGCCGCCCGCAGGTTCGCCAGCGGTCGGCGCAAATCCTCGGTGCGGGTCTTGATCAGCGAGCGCTCGACCTGATGGATCATGTCGCGGAAGGTGATGATAAACACTGCGCCCCGGTCGCCGGTTCCTGGCAACAGGCTCATCCGGCAGTGAAACATGGTCTCGTCATCCACCGTAGCGCAAACGAATTCGGCATCGTCATCCGGCTGATCCGCGCTGGTATTCTGACGGCGGTAGTTCAGCAGTTGCAGGGTGCTTTCGATCGGTGCGCGAGTCCATAGATCGTAGAGCGAACGGCCCAGCCCTAACGCTTCACGATTAGCCAGCAGTTTCACCGCCGCCGGGTTGTAGAGCAGAATGCGCGCCGCGCCATCGCACACCAGAACCCCTTCGGACAATTCCCGCAGCACGGTTTCCAGCCGGGCCTTCTGTTCCTCGATTTCCTGGGTGCCGATAGCGGTTGCGGCAGCGACTTCGCGACGGGCCTTGTGCAGCGCCTCGCCCAGCTCCAGCAGCATGGCCGGAAAGTAGCCGAGCCAATGCTGGCGGGGCAGTTCCAGCACATAACCGGGATTGCTGCGGGAGATGATCCTTGCCCCGCGCGCCAGGGCTCCGAGCGGGATGAAACAATGCCAGTCGAGTTGCGCCCAGATAACCGTGATGACCCCGACAATGGCGAAGGCGGCCAGCGCCAGCCACAACAGGATCAGATCACGCGCTTCGGGGTCGGGAACCGCCTGGTAGACCTGCCAGCCGATCCCGATCAGCGCGATCAGCGTCAGCAGGGCCGGAATCAGCCACAGCAGCCAGATTCGGGTCCGGTAACCCATGATGGTTCAGCCCGCCTCCGCCAGCAGCTCGCGGACCCGTTCGACCACTTCCTGGGTGGAAAACGGTTTGGTGATGTAATCGTCGGCGCCCAGCGCCAGTCCTTTTTCGCGTTCGACCTCGCGGCCCTTGGCGGTGAGCATGATGATGCGGACGTCTTTGCAGTCGGGATTGGCGCGGATCGCCTGACAAACTTCATAGCCGTTCTTGCGCGGCATCATCACATCGAGCAGCACCAGATCGGGCGCTTCAGCGGCGACGGCCGCCAGGGCCGCCTCCCCGTCTGAAGCGGTCCGCACCTGAAACCCCGCCTGCTTCATGAGGAACTCCAAGGACAGGACGATATTCGGTTCATCGTCCACCACCAGAATCTTGTTGGCCATAGTCACTCCCCTGGCTTAATGGGCCTTCTCGGTTCAGGCGGTGTCAGGCTGATTTTTCAGCGCCATTAGCGCGGGATTCCGGCGGAGTTTCGGTTTTCCGCTCGGTGGCGTCCTTGGGAGTTCCCCCACTGGCCTTGGCCACCGTCTCCCAGAATTTTTGCACCATTTCCATCGAATGGAACTGGGTGGGCAATAGCGGTTTAAGCAGACCGAGCGAGTCGAAATTGATCACGCCACGCTGCATGTTGTCACGGACGGTCTGCAAAATATCGTCATGCAGGGGTTGAATGTTGGGAAGACCCAGAAATTCACGCATTTCCTGGGCGGTAGCCTCCACGCTGACATTGACTTTCATCGAAATTTTTCCTTGTGCTGCGGAACTGGAGGAGCCTCGCCGCCAGAGGCTCGGCCATAAAAGTTGG
>JAJHPN010000067.1 GCA_020890855.1 Candidatus Contendibacter sp.
CTGGTCGGGATGCTGCTGGGGACTTTGCTGGGCAGCGGCACGGCGCTGGCGCTGGGTTATTCGCGGCGGGCGCGGCGCTGGCTGTTGCCGATGCTGATCGCCTCGCAGGCGATTCCGGTATTCGCCATCGCGCCATTGCTGGTGTTGTGGCTCGGCTACGGTATGGGTTCCAAAATCGCCATGACCTTGCTGATCATCTACTTTCCGGTGACCGCCAATTTCTACGATGGCCTGCGCCATGTACCGCCCGGCTGGCTGGATTTGGCGCGGGTGATGGCCCCCGAATCCGGGCGCTGGGCGGTGTTGCGGCATATCGCGCTGCCGGCGGCGTTGCCGGCGCTAGGGTCCGGGCTGCGGGTCGCAGCGGCGGTTGCGCCGATTGGCGCGGTGCTGGGCGAATGGGTCGGGGCCAGCGCTGGCCTGGGTTATCTGATGCTGCACGCCAACAGCCGGATGCAGGTTGATCTGATGTTTGCGGCGCTGGTGGTGCTGGCGACGCTGGCGGTCGGGCTGTATTTCGCGGTGGATGCGGCCCTGAAACGGCTGCTGCCCTGGCATCCGGCCAACCCGGAACCGGCTGAAACGGGCTGAGACTGTCGATCCCAGGTCAGTTTCAGCCTTCCCGGATTTCAAAGGTATGGCTGATCTGGGCGGTCTTGCCCAACATGATCGAGGCGGAACAGTACTTTTCCGCCGACAGGTGAATAGCCCGTTCCACGTGCTTGGCGCTCAGGCTCTTGCCGGTCAGGATGAAGTGAACCCGGATCGTGGTGAACACTTTCGGGTCGCTGTCAGCCCGTTCGGCGTCGATTTGCAGTTCGCAGCCGTGCAACTCCTGGCGGGCTTTCCGCAGGATATTGACGACATCAATCGCCGTGCAGCCGCCCATGCCCATCAACAGCAGTTCCATCGGCCGTGGGCCGAGATTGTGGCCACCCAGTTCCGGCGGGCCGTCGATGACCAGGGCGTGGCCGCTGGGCGATTGGGCGACATAGGTCATGTCTTCCAGCCAGGTGATGCGGGTTTTCATCAGCATTCTCCAGTCCCAAACAGTTCCGCCAGTTTCGCGCCGGGGTCGGCGGCCCGCATGAACGCTTCGCCGACCAGGAAGGCGTGAACGCCATGCCCGCGCATCAGGGCCACATCCGCCGAGGTGTGAATCCCGCTTTCAGTGACTACGATGCGACCGGCAGGAATCCGCGCCAACAGATCCAGCGTCGTTTCCAGCCGGGTGGCGAACGTCCGCAGATTGCGGTTGTTAATCCCGATCAACCCCAGGTCCAGCGCCAGCGCCCGCTCCAGTTCTTCAGCGTCGTGAACTTCGATCAGCACATCCATTTGCAACTCTGCCGCCAGCCGCGCCAGGTCGTGCAAACGGGCGTCGTCCAGCGCGGCGACAATCAGCAGAATGCAGTCGGCGCCAATCTGGCGGGCTTCATAAACCTGATAAGGATCGATCAGGAAGTCCTTGCGCAAGACCGGCAACTCGCACGCCGCCCGCGCTTCCTGCAAATACGCTTCGCAACCCTGGAAAAAATCCCGGTCGGTCAATACCGACAGCCCGCAAGCGCCAGCAATCGCGTAACTGCGGGCAATCTCCGCCGGTCGGAACGGATCGCGCAACAGTCCTTTGCTCGGCGAAGCCCGCTTGATTTCGGCGATGACTGCGGGCCGACCCTGGGCGATGGTCTGCTCCAGTCGCGCCCGAAAAGGCCGGGGCGGCGGCAAGCGTTCCGCCTGCCGGGCCAGTTCGGCCATACTCAGCCGCGCACCGCGCTCGGCGATTTCCTCGGCCTTGCGGGCGAGGATTTTTTGCAGAATGTCGGGCGGGGCGCTCATGCGGTCAGCTTTTGGGTGCAACGGGCAAACTCGTCCAGCTTGGCCCGCGCTGCGCCATTAGCCAAAACCTCCTGCGCCCGTCGGATGCCATCGGCGATGGAATCGGCGACATTGGCGGCATACAGCGCCGCGCCAGAGTTCAGCGCCACAATGTCGCGAGCTGCGCCCGGTTCGTTCTCCAATGCGCCCAGCAGCATCGCTTTGGACTGGTCGGGGGTTTCAACCTTGAGGCTGCGGTTCGACATCATCGCCAGGCCGAAATCTTCCGGGTGAATCTCGTATTCCACAATCTGGCCGTCTTTCAACTCGCCGACCTGAGTCGCGGCGCCGAGCGAAATTTCATCCATGCCATCCTTGCCCCACACCACCAGCACGTGCTGCGCGCCCAGACGTTGCATCACCCGGACCTGAATCCCGACCAGATCGGGATGGAATACGCCCATCAGTTGATGCGGCGCGCCCGCCGGATTGGTCAACGGACCGAGGATGTTGAAAATGGTCCGTATGCCCATTTCCCGGCGCACCGGGGCGACGTTTTTCATCGCCGAATGGTGATTCGGGGCGAACATGAAGCCGATGCCGGTCGCGGCGATGCACTCGGCCACTTGCGCGGCGTTCAGATCAATCCGAACGCCGAGCGCCTCCAGCACATCGGCGCTGCCGGACTTGGAGGACACGCTGCGGTTGCCGTGTTTGGCGACGCGTGCGCCGGCGGCGGCGGCGACGAACATCGCGGCAGTCGAGATATTGAAGGTGTGCGCGCCATCGCCGCCGGTGCCGACGATGTCCACGAAATGATCGTGCGGCGGCGGAACGTGAACCTTGGTGGAGAGATCGCGCATGACCGTCGCAGCGGCGGCGATTTCGCCGATGGTTTCCTTCTTCACCCGCAGGCCGGTGAGGATGGCGGCGGTCATCACCGGAGAAATTTCACCAGCCATGATTTGCCGCATCAAGGACAGCATCTCGTCGTAGAAAATCTCGCGGTGTTCGATAGCGCGTTGCAGGGCGTGCTGCGGGGTAATGGACATCAGGCGTTCTCCGGGGCGGGTCAATGCCGGGTCAGAAAGTTGCGGAGCAAGGCGTGGCCATGTTCAGTCAGGATCGATTCCGGGTGAAATTGCACCCCCTCGACCGGCAAGGTTTGGTG
>JAJHPN010000096.1 GCA_020890855.1 Candidatus Contendibacter sp.
GTGGTCGGCTTGCCGTAAAGACCGTAATTGGCCGGGAACGGCGGCTTGAAGCGCGGCTGGCCTTTCTTGCCTTCCAACGACTCCAGCAGAGCGGTTTCCTCGCCACAGATGTAAGCGCCGGCGCCTAAGGTCGGATACAGATCAAAGTCAATCCCGGAACCCTGGATGTTCTTACCTAACAAACCAGCGGCGTAGGCTTCCTTGACCGCGCTTTCAAACCGCTGGTACGGCTCATCCATGAATTCGCCGCGCATGTAGTTGTAACCCACCGTGGAACCGGTGGCGAAACCAGCTATCGCCATGCCTTCCACCAGCGCATGAGGATTGAAGCGCAAGATGTCGCGATCTTTGCAGGTGCCCGGTTCCGATTCATCGGAATTGCACACCATGTACTTCTGCATCGTGGCGTTACGTGGCATGAAGGTCCATTTCAGACCTGCGGGAAATCCCGCGCCACCACGTCCGCGCAGACCGGATTTTTTCATCTCGTCAATAATCTGGTCCGGCGTCAGTCGCCCGGCCAAGATATTTTTCCAAGCGTCGTAACCACCGATGCTCTGATAAGTATCCATTGACCACGACCGGTTCAGACCCAGCGTCCGGTAGCAAACCTCATTGGCCATCGCGGCTTACTCCAGGCTATCCAGCACCTGATCCACCTTTTCCGGGGTCAGGTGCTCGTAGTAGACATGATTGACCTGCATCATTGGCGCACCGCAACAGGCGGCCAGGCATTCTTCCTCTTTCTTCAAATAGAACTTGCCGTCCGGGGTGCTTTCACCAAGTTTGATGCCCAGTTTCCTTTCGATGTACGCCAGCACAGTGTCGCCGCCGCGCAACATGCAGGAAATATTGGTGCAAACCGCGATGTTATGCCGGCCAACCGGCTTCAATTCATACATCGAGTAAAAAGACGCCACTTCATAAACGGCAATTGGCGGCATCCCCAAATAATCAGCCACCGCATCCATCAGTGGCGTCGTAAGATAGCCGCCATTCTCATGCTGGACTTCGCGCAGAGCAGCCAGAACTGCGGACTGTTTCTGGTCAGCGGGATAGCGGGTCAGCCAATGATCGATTTCCGCACGGGCGTGGGCGGACAGCAGATCGCTCTGGTGTGGATTCATTAGCGGTCAACCTCCCCAAAGACAATATCCTGAGTGCCGATAACGGCCACCACATCGGCCAGCATGTGGCCGCGAGTCATTTCATCTAATGATGACAGATGTGCAAATCCCGCCGCTCGAACCTTGACCCGATACGGTTTATTGGCCCCATCGGAAATCAAATAAATGCCGTATTCGCCTTTGGGATGTTCCGTAGCGACATAGACTTCACCTTCTGGAACGCAATAGCCTTCCGTAAACAGCTTGAAATGGTGAATCAGGGCTTCCATGCCTTCTTTCATCTGTTCCCGGCGCGGCGGCGCGACTTTATGATCATCAATCATTACCGGACCAGGATTTTCTTTTAGCCATTTCACGCATTGCTTGATAATACGGTTGGCTTGCCGCATTTCTTCAACCCGGACGAGATAGCGGTCGTAGCAATCACCATTGACGCCAACCGGAATGTCAAAATTCAGTTGATCATAAATCTCATAAGGCTGCTTCTTCCGTAAATCCCAGGCAAAACCAGAACCGCGCAACATCGGCCCAGAGAAACCCAGTTGCAAGGCTCGCTCTGGCGTTACCACGCCAATTCCGACCGTCCGTTGCTTCCAGATCCGATTGTCGGTCAACAGCGTTTCGTACTCATCAACCCGTTGCGGAAACCGCTCGGTAAATCCTTGGATAAAATCGAGCAGGGAACCATGGCGATGAGTATTTTGCTCATCAATATCTTTTTTGCTATGACACGGCGAATCCCGATACTCATACTTGGGCATTGAGTTCGGCAGGTCGCGATAAACACCGCCGGGACGGAAATAGGCGGCGTGAAACCGGGCGCCGGACGCCGCTTCATAGCAATCGACCAAATCTTCCCGTTCACGAAAAGCGTACAAAAAAACCGTCATCGCGCCAATGTCCAGCCCATGCGCGCCAATCCACAACAGATGATTCAGAATCCGGGTAATTTCTGCGTACATCACCCGAATGTATTGCGCCCTGACCGGCGGCTGAATACCCAGCAGTTTCTCAATCGCCAGCACATAAGCATGTTCGTTGCTCATCGCCGACATATAGTCAAGCCGATCCATATAGCCGATGCTTTGATTAAACGGCTTGCTCTCAGCCAGTTTTTCGGTGGCGCGATGCAGCAGACCGATATGCGGATCGGCGCGTTGCACCACCTCGCCATCCAGCTCCAGCACTAACCGGAGCACCCCGTGAGCCGCAGGATGTTGCGGCCCAAAGTTCAGGGTGTAATTACGAATTTCAGGCATCGTCGCTTCCTTCAGTGAGGCTGGGACAGGTAGCGGTTATCCTTGCGGATGACGCGGGGCACCAGGACGCGCGGTTCAATACTGACTGGTTCGTACACCACCCGGCCCCGTTCAGGGTCATAGCGCATCTCGACATTGCCAATCAGCGGGAAATCCTTGCGGAACGGATGGCCGACAAAACCATAGTCAGTGAGAATACGGCGTAAATCCGGGTGACCTTCGAACGCGATCCCATACAGATCAAACGCTTCACGCTCATACCAATTGGCCGAGGCCCAAATCGCAATGACCGAAGGCACGACCGGCAACTCGTCATCCAGCGCAAAAATCCGCACCCGCAACCGCTGATTGAGCGGAACCGACAACAATTGGTAAACGGCGGCAAACCGGTTCCTGCCCGCTGCAGTCTGGCCAGCCGCCGCTTGTCGAATCGCCGCCGCGCCGCGGCCGGTCGCCCGTTCCTCTACCCCGCGACTGAACCCTTTTTCAGTAGATTCGTTCGTCGCCCATTCCACATCGCCATAGGTCGAGTAATCAACCCCGCAGACATCCATCAGCTGCTTGAAGGCGAAATCCGAATCATCACGCAGCGCGGTAAAAATCGCAATCGCCTGATCCGGGGGGATTTCAATGGTCACTTCATCGCGATCCAGCCGGCATTCCAGCAGCGCAGCGCCGAATCGGGCCTGAAGTTTTTCCACGAGAGTCTGAAGCGCGTCAGCCATGAACATTCTCTCAACGGGCTATGGTGTTGGTGCGGCGAATCTTGTTCTGCAACTGAAGGATGCCGTAAATCAGCGCTTCCGCGGTCGGCGGGCAGCCGGGAACATAAATGTCGACGGGCACAATCCGATCACAGCCACGCACTACAGCATAAGAATAATGGTAATAGCCGCCGCCATTCGCACAGGAACCCATCGAGATCACCCAGCGCGGTTCAGGCATTTGATCGTAAACCTTGCGGAGCGCCGGTCCCATTTTATTGCACAGGGTGCCGGCGACAATCATCACGTCCGACTGGCGGGGACTGGGCCGAAACACGATGCCGAACCGATCCAGGTCATAACGGGACGCGCCAGCGTGCATCATTTCCACCGCGCAGCACGCTAAACCAAAGGTCATCGGCCACATCGAACCGGTACGCGCCCAATTAATGAGTTTGTCGGCAGTGGTGGTCACCATGCCTTTTTCAAGAATGCCCTCTATTCCCATTCCAAGGCTCCCTTCTTCCACTCATAGATGAAACCAATCACCAGGATGCCGAGAAAGATCGCCATCGCCGCGAATCCAAACAGGCCGATCTGGTCTAGCACAATGGCCCAAGGAAACAGGAAAGCGATTTCCAGATCGAAGATAATAAACAGGATCGCAACCAGATAGTAGCGAACATCAAACTTCATCCGGGAATCTTCGAATGCTTCAAAACCGCATTCGTAGGCCGAGAGCTTTTCACTGTCATAGCGGCGCGGGCCAAGGATAAAACCCGCCCCCACCATCAAACCGCCCATGACAATGGCGATGATCACGAAGATCAGAACAGGCAGGTAATTGGACAGCATCAGAGTCGCACCTTCGATATCACGTGATGACATCTTGAAATGGACGCGGCGTGTTAAATAGTGGTTTTAAGTACGCCCGTTTTTATTGGTTTGGTGCCGATGGCCGGACTCGAACCGGCACGGCTTGCGCCACTAACCCCTCAAGCTAGCGTGTCTACCAGTTCCACCACATCGGCATAAAGCACATTATTTCGTTATTTTTGCGGTAACTGCGGCACATCGGCTGGCCCGGTGCTCTTGGGCGATTCCACAGGTTGCTCGATCTGCACCCGCTCGACAACGCTCTTGGGCGCGGTCGACTGGGTGGCGAAATAGGCTAGCGTCAAACTGGTCAGAAAAAACGCCGTTGCTAACCCTGCGGTAGTCCGGCTCAGAAAGGACGCAGAACCCTGAGAGCCGAACATGGTCGCCGAAGCGCCGCTGCCAAAGGCGGCACCGGCGTCAGCGCCCTTGCCCTGCTGCAACAGCACCAGCGCGATCAGGGCGACGGCGACGACAATATGCGCGACCAGAAGGAGGGTATGAACCATGACAGCGGCTTAGCAACCGGCCTTGGCAATCGCCAGAAAATCCTTGGCGTCAAGCGAAGCGCCACCGACCAGCCCGCCGTCAATATCCGCCATGGACAGCAATTCGCCCGCATTGGCGGCTTTCATGCTGCCGCCATAGAGAATGCGGGTTTTACTGGCGACACCTGGATCCAGCGCGGCCAGTTGCGCACGAATGAAGGCGTGAACATCCTGGGCCTGCTGTGGAGTGGCGTTGCGGCCAGTGCCAATGGCCCAAACCGGTTCATAGGCGACCACGGCGTCGGTGAACGCGCCAACGCCTTCCAGATCCAGCACGGCCTTCAGCTGCCGCCCGACCACGGCTTCGGTCACGCCTTGCTCACGCTCATCCAGAGTCTCACCCACGCATAGAATCGGCTTGACGCCGATCTTGCGAGCGGCAGCGAACTTCCGGGCGACCAGCGCATCGGTTTCACCGTACAGCGTGCGCCGTTCCGAGTGACCGACGATGACGTAGGCGCAATGAAAATCCAGCAGCATCGATCCGGCCACCTCACCGGTATAAGCGCCGGAAACGTGTTCAGAGAGCGTCTGGGTTCCCCACGCAATCGCTGCGCCGGACAACTGCTGTTCCACCAATCCCAAGTACACGAAGGGCGGGAATACCGCCAGTTCAACCGCCGCGACTTCGGCAGCGCCTTCACGAATTCCTTGCAGCAGCTTGCGGATGCTGTCCGCAGAGCCATTCATTTTCCAGTTTCCGGCTACCAGCTTACGGCGCATTTCGATCTCCTACCTTTGAAAGCCGGCGAATCTTACGGATTCCGCACCGGGAAAGCAATCACGCTGACAGAGTATTGCGCACGACGCCGGCCAGTTCGCAGGCGTGGCGTTCAACAGTAGCCGCGTCAGGGCCTTCCACCATAACCCGCACCACCGGTTCGGTGCCGGACGGTCGCAACAGCACCCGACCCTGCCCGCCCAGTTGGTTTTCCACTGCCCGCACCGCATCCTGAATGGGCGTTCGCTGCAAATCAACCGCCCCGCTGACCGTCACGTTAATCAGCACTTGCGGATAGCGGGTGATGCCTGCCTTGAGATCACGCAGGCTTTTGCCGGTGTGCAGCATCGCGGTCAGGACTTGTAGCGCGGAAATAATTCCATCACCGGTGGTGGTGCGATCCAGGCAGATGATGTGGCCGGAATTCTCGCCGCCCAGAATCAGATGCTCCGCCAGCAACCGCTCCATCACATAGCGATCGCCCACCTGAACCCGGTACAGGTCGACGCCTAATGCCCGCAGCGCTATTTCCAATCCCAGGTTGGTCATCAGCGTACCGACCACCGCATTAAACTGGCTACCGCTGCGCAACCGATCACGGGCAATGATGAACAGCAGATCGTCGCCGTCCAGAATCTCGCCCTGATGATCAACCATAATCACCCGATCGCCGTCGCCGTCAAAAGCGATGCCGAGATCCGCGCCATGTTGACGAACGGTTCCGCACAGCGCCGCCGGATGGGTCGATCCGCAATCCAGATTGATGTTCAAACCGTCAGGCGTGGCGCCAATGGCGATCACGGTCGCGCCCAGTTCGCTGAATACGCTGGGGGCAATGTGGTAGGTCGCGCCGTGGGCGCAGTCCACCACGATTTTCATCCCCACCAGGCTGGTATAGGGCGGCGTGGCGCTTTTGCAGAATTCGATGTAGCGGCCAGCCGCATCGCCGATCCGCTCCGCCTTGCCCAGTGCGTCCGGCTCGACTGTCGTTAGTGGTTGCCCCAGCAGTTCCTCGATGCGTTCCTCCACCGGGTCGGGCAGCTTCTGGCCGTCGCGGGAGAAGAACTTGATGCCGTTGTCGTAATACGGGTTATGGGAAGCGCTGACTACAATACCGGCGCAGGCGTGCAAAGTGCGGGTCAGATAGGCGATGCCGGGAGTCGGCATCGGGCCTAGCAGGGCGATGTTGACGCCAGCCGCCGATAAGCCCGCCTCCAGCGCCGATTCGAACATATAGCCGGAAATGCGGGTGTCCTTGCCGATCACCACCTTATTGAAGCCCTTGGTCTGCAACGCCTGCCCTGCCGCCCAGCCCAGCTTCAACACAAACTCCGCCGTGATCGGATGCTCGCCGACCCGCCCACGAATGCCATCCGTTCCAAAATAGCGTTTTGCCATCAATACTATTCCTTCAACTCAACAAAAATGGAGATTATAGTGGGGGATAGGCGCATCACGCACATGGCGAAGCGAGCAGAAATCACTCCGCCGCCTGCGCCGCCGCACACACGCACAACGCCTGCACCGTTTCCCGGACATCATGGGTGCGGATAATCTTCGCCCCTTGCCAGAGCGCGACAACCGCCGCCGCCAGACTGCCGCTGAGCCGCTCGTCCACCGGCGCATTGAGCAACAGGCCGATCATGCTCTTGCGGGAGACGCCAACCAGCACCCCGGCGGCCAGATCGGTAAAGCGGTCAAGATGCCGCAGCAGCCGCAGATTGTGATCCAGCGTCTTGCCGAACCCGAAACCGGGATCGACCAGAAGCCGTTCACGGGGAATGCCGGCGGCTTGGCAAACCCGCACCCGTTCGGCCAAAAAGGCGTGAACCTCGATCACCACATCACCATAATGCGGCTCCTGTTGCATAGTGGCTGGCTCGCCCCGGATGTGCATCAGGCAAACGGGTAACCCACTCGTCACTGCGGCATCCAGCGCCCCCGGCATCTGCAACGCCCGCACATCATTGATCATCCCAGCCCCCGCCCGCGCTGCTTCGCGCATCACTTCGGGCTTGCTGGTATCTACCGACACCGGGATCGACAGATCCCGCGCCAGCCGTTCCACCACCGGCAACACCCGATCCAGTTCCTCCGCGGCCGATACCGGGGGAGCGCCAGGCCGGGTGGATTCCCCGCCGATATCGATAATCGCCGCGCCTTCCTGGACCATAATGTCAGCTCGGCGCAGGGCGGCGCCCAGCGGCAGATAACGCCCGCCGTCGGAGAACGAATCAGGCGTCACGTTCAGCACGCCCATCACCATGGGCTGGCTCAGATCAAGCATTTTTCCGGCGCAATCCAGCTGCATCGTTGAAACTCCAATAAAAAAGCCCCTCTTCCACCCGTAGGAAGAGAGGCAGGGTTGAGGAGTAGAGTCGCTACTTAATGCTGCTGGGCAGGGTCGCCAATGGGTCCTTTGCCCTGCGGTTCCTTGTCCAGATTGATCGGCGATCCGGTGACAGGCGGTTCCGAATCGGCGCCTACATCCGCCGGTTCGCGGGGCGGTCGCCCGGCCATGATGTCGTCAATCTGATCAGCGTCAATCGTCTCGTACTTAATCAGCGCATCCGCCATCGCCTGCAACTGATCAAGATGCTCGCGCAACAGCCGTTCGGCCCGCTGGTAGTTGCGATCAATCGTCGAGCGGATTTCTTCGTCGATCACGTGCGCCGTTTCATCGGACACGCTCTTATGCCGGGTGACGCTGCGGCCCAGAAACACCTCGCCATCGTCCTCGCTGTAGGTGAGCGGCCCGAGCCGATCCGACAGCCCCCACTTGGTCACCATGTTGCGGGCGATGCTGGTGGCCCGCTCAATGTCGTTCTGGGCGCCGGTGGTGACGTAATCGGCGCCGAACGTGATCGCCTCGGCGATCCGCCCGCCAAACAGGCTGGAAATCTGGCTCTCCAGCCGTTGTTTGCTGTAGCTGTAGCGGTCGCCTTCCGGCAGGAACATGGTCACGCCCAGCGCCCGGCCCCGAGGAATGATGCTGACCTTGTAGACCGGATCATGCGCAGGCACCAGTCGCCCGACAATGGCGTGGCCGGCTTCGTGGTAGGCGGTGAGCCGCTTCTCTTCCTCGCTCATCACCATCGACTTGCGTTCCGCACCCATCATGATCTTGTCCTTAGCCTTCTCGAAATCGTCCATGTCCACATCGTGCTTGTTGGAGCGGGCGGCGAACAGCGCGGCCTCGTTGACCAGATTGGCCAGATCCGCCCCGGAAAAACCGGGGGTGCCGCGAGCGATCACCGCTGGCTTGACATTGTCGGACAACGGCACTTTCCGCATGTGGACTTTGAGAATCTGCTCGCGGCCACGCACATCGGGCAGCGGCACCACGACTTGCCGGTCGAACCGACCAGGCCGCAGCAACGCCGGATCAAGGACATCCGGGCGGTTGGTGGCGGCGATGACGATGATCCCTTCATTGCCCTCAAAGCCGTCCATTTCGACCAAAAGCTGGTTCAAGGTCTGTTCGCGCTCGTCGTGACCACCACCCAGACCCGCGCCGCGATGCCGGCCAACCGCATCAATTTCGTCGATAAAAATGATGCAGGGCGCGTGTTTCTTGGCCTGTTCGAACATATCGCGAACCCGCGACGCGCCAACCCCGACGAACATTTCGACGAAATCGGAACCGGAAATCGAGAAGAACGGCACTTTGGCCTCGCCGGCAATGGCTTTGGCCAGCAGGGTTTTACCGGTGCCCGGCGAACCGACCATCAGCACCCCGCGCGGAATCTTGCCGCCGAGTTTCTGGAACTTGCCGGGATCGCGCAGAAACTCGACCAGCTCCGCCACTTCCTCCTTGGCCTCGTCGACGCCGGCGACATCGGCGAAGGTAATCTTGATCTGATCCTCGCCCATCATTCGGGCGCGGGATTTGCCAAACGACATTGCTCCCCGCCCCGCCCCGCCACCTTGCATTTGCCGCAGAAAGAAAATCCAGATGCCAATCAGCAACAGCATCGGGAACCAGGAGATGAAGATTTGCATCAGCAAACCCTGCTTCTCCGGCGGCTGGCCTTCGATATCCACCCCGCGATTGAGCAACTCGCCGATCATCGCGCTGTTATCGGTTTCCGGGCTGTAGGTGGTGAAGCGTTCGCCGCCGCTGGTGCGGCCCATAATGGCGCGACCATCAATACTGACCTGGGCGATCCGGCCCTGCTTGGTTTCTTGCAGGAATTGCGAATAGGACATTTGGGCGGAGGGCGCCACCTTGGGTCCAAAACTGTTGAACACGGACATCAGTACGACGGCGATGACCACCCACAAAAGGATGTTTTTGACCATGTCGTTCAAGGTAGGAGCCTCAACGCTGCGGAGTTCGGAAAGGGTGCGACGGGGCAAGGGAGGAACGCTACGGGAAACCCGACGCCAGTCCTTGGTTATATGGTATATGGGTATTAGTCGAAGAAAATGCAAGTTTTTTAGACTGGCTTACCCGCGATAGTTCCTGGCCAACAGGTACTGCTCGGCGCTGCGGGCGCGGGAGGCTTTCGGTTTGCGCGGGGCAATGCTGGCAAAGGAGCGCCGCGCTTCTTGCAGGAAAGCATCAAAACCTTCGCCCTGAAAGGCTTTCAGCAGGAAATCGCCGCCGGGCCGTAGACAACGGCGGGCAAAATCCAGCGCCAGTTCATTCAGATAAATCCCCCGGGGCTGATCAACGCCTTTAATCCCGCTGGTATTGGGCGCCATGTCGGCCAATACCAGATCGACTGGCCGCTGGTCGAGCACCGCCAGCAGGCGTTCCAGCACCGCCGTTTCACGGAAATCGCCCTGAATGAATTCGACCCCGGCCAGCGGTTCCATCGGCAGCAGATCCAGCGCGATGACCACCCCCGATCCGCCCACCAGCTTCACCGCCAGTTGCGACCAGCCGCCGGGGGCCGCGCCCAAATCGACCACGGTGAGGCCAGGCCGCAACAATCGGTCTTTCTCGTTGATTTCAAGCAACTTGTAGACTGCACGGGAACGGTAACCCTCCTGCCGGGCGCGTTTGACATACTCATCGGTGAAGTGCTCGCGCAACCAGCGAGCGCTGCTGTTAGTGCGGGCCATTAGCGCGCTGCTCCGGGTGGTCGGTCAATTTCGCCATGACCTGGCGGGTGCGAACCACGATCCAGATCAAGCCAATCAAGCCGTAGCTGACCAGAACCAGCAGTTGCAGCAGCAGACTGTCCAGCACCCGTCCTTGCGCCAGCAGCAGCAAACCGCCAACCGCCAGAATGATTCCCAAATCCAGCTTGACTTCATTGAGCGGACTGGGGGCTACCGTCATGCCCTTGCCGCCGGGTACACTGCCTGTCTCTTTCACCATCGTCCGGTCTCCTCGCGTGTTCGATCTCAACAACCCACAAAAACGTCATCTCAAAGCTTTGGCTCATCCCCGTAAACCGGTCGTGATGATCGGTAATCATGGCGCGACTCCCGCTGTCTTGCACGAAATTATCCAGGCGCTGGATTATCACGAATTGATCAAGATTCGGGTCACTGCCGCCGATCGGGAAAGTCGCGACCAGCTGATCACCGAAATCTGCGCGACCACCGGCGCGGCGCTGATTCAGCGGGTTGGGCATATTGCCACGCTGTTTCGCCGCAATCACGAAGCGCCGCGCATTGCCTTGCCTTAGCGGCGACGGCATTCAATCCACTCTAGCTGTTGTGACGCCGGGAATGCTCATGGCTAAAAACATCCCTCTGAATGAACGCATTATTTTTGCGCTTGATGTCAGCTCCAAAGATGCAGCGGAGCGCTGGCTGGATCGGCTTGGCGATCAGGTTCAGTTCTACAAGGTCGGCCTGCAACTGTTTCTGGCGGGCGGCTTTCCGGTGATTGAAATGATCGTCAATCGCGGCTGCCAGGTCATGGTTGACCTGAAGTTCTTTGACATTCCAGAGACGGTGGCGTTAGCGGTGCGCGAGTTGAAAAACAAGGGCGCGACCTTCATCACCGTACACGGCAACGATCCGATCCTGCGGGCTGCTATCAAGGAGCGGAGTACGGCGCGGATTCTGGCGGTCACGGTGCTGACCAGCTTTGACGAATCCGATCTGCGCGCGATGGGCCTGACCGGAACCATTCAGGATCTGGTTTATCTTCGGGCCAAAAAAGCGCTTGAACTGGGCTGCGACGGGGTGGTGTCGTCGGGTCTGGAAGCGCAACGCCTGCGGGAAGGACTGGGCGACCGGCTGCTGATCGTGACTCCCGGCATTCGTCCTGGCAGTAATGACACGGCGGATGACCAGAAACGGATTGTGTCGGCGGGTGAGGCGATCCGCAACGGCGCCGATCATGTGGTGGTCGGGCGCCCGATCCGCGACGCCGCCGATCCAGTCGCCGTCGTCCGGCAAATGCAGGACGAGATCGCAGCGGCGCTTTAAACCAAGTCCGGCCTCCGGCTACGCCGTTCGCTGGGGGTGATTCTGCTAGAATCGCCGGCCATGGACATCTCCTGGATTCTCAACGATCTCAACGAACCCCAGCGGGCCGCCGTCACTGCGCCCTTGGGGCCTTTACGGGTATTAGCTGGGGCTGGCAGCGGCAAAACCAGGGTGCTAACCCGGCGCATCGCCTGGCTGCTGGCGGTCGAAAATGCCTCACCCTGGTCGATTCTCGCCGTCACCTTCACCAATAAAGCCGCCGCCGAAATGCGCAGCCGGGTTGAAGCGCAGATGGATCAGCCGCTCGGCGGGCTGTGGATCGGCACCTTTCACGGCATCGCTCACCGACTGTTGCGCCAGCACTGGCAGGAAGCCCGTCTGCCCCGCGCCTTTCAGATTCTCGACAGCGACGATCAGACCCGGCTGCTGAAACGGGTGTTGCGCGGGCTGAATGTCGATGACAAAAAATGGCCGCCCGCCCAGTGCGCCGCCTTTATCAACCGCTGCAAGGATGAAGGTCAGCGCCCCGCCGATCTGA
>JAJHPN010000029.1 GCA_020890855.1 Candidatus Contendibacter sp.
TACGGCGGATCGCTCACCTTTTCCAGCCAGTACGGACTGGTTGAGGTCAATCGCCTGCCGGTCCTGTCGGTCGATGGCCAAACCCCGTGGCCATCGGCGCCGGTCGTGGCAAGTAATCCGCCGCCAGCCACTCCAGCTGATGAACCCGCCCGTAGCAGCGAACATGACCTGTTCGCCCTGATTGAGCGGCTGGCCGATCTGCACGCCAAGGGGATTCTCAGCACTGAAGAATTTGCGGCTAAAAAAACGAAATTGCTCAACCGGATTTAAGCGGCGGAATTTTCACTGACCGGCCTTTTTCGTCATTCCCGCGTTCGCGGGAATGGCCGCCAGCGCTGCTAATTCATCCCATTGCTTCAACAGGAAAGGCAGTAGAATAGTAACGACTATTGCACCGGTTTTCCTCGCTGGAGGCTTGCCATGCTGACTCTCGATCTGCCTGGTTTTATCACAACCTTTTTGGCGGTCATGGCGGCGTTGTTTGTCTTTGCCGTCGGCGTTGGCGTCCTGCTGATCGCTATTCTCTACCTCATCGACATCACCCAGACTCAACACGCTATTCGCCGCAATTTCCCGGTGATCGGGCGGTTGCGTTACCGGATGGAGCATCTGGGCGTGTTCTTTCGCCAGTATTTCTATGCGATGGATCGGGAGGAAATGCCGTTCAACCGGGCGCAACGCGCCTGGGTCTATCGGGCGGCGAAGAACCTGGACAACACCCAGCCGTTCGGATCAACTCGCGATTTGCGTCCGCCGGGGGCCCTGCTATTCGCCAACGCGACTTTTCCGATGCTGGAAACCGCGACGGGTCCGACGTCCCCGTTAATGATCGGCCCGGATTGCGCTCAGCCCTATGGCGCAAAAAGTTTCTTCAACATTTCCGCCATGAGCTACGGCGCAATCTCCAAGCCTGCGGTATTGGCGCTTTCCAACGGGGCGCGACTGGCCGGTTGCTGGATGAACACCGGCGAGGGCGGTTTATCGCCGTATCATCTGATTGGCGGCGCCGATTTGGTGTTTCAAATCGGCACGGCGAAATATGGCGTCTGCGATGGGCAAGGCGGCCTGGATGAAGCCCGCTTGCGCGAAGTGGCGGCGCATCCCCAGGTCAAGCTGTTTGAAATCAAGCTCAGCCAGGGCGCGAAACCGGGTAAGGGCGGCATTCTGCCCGCCGCCAAGGTCACGCCGGAAATCGCCGCCATTCGCGGCATCCCCGTCGGCCAGGATTCCCGCAGTCCGAATCGACACCCCGAAATCGCTGATGCGGCGGCGCTGCTGGCTTTCATCCACCGGGTCAGAACGCTCACTGGCAAACCCACCGGCTTCAAGCTGGTGATCGGCGATCCACGCTGGCTCGATGATTTATGCCAGGAAGTCGCTCGCCAGGGTTTGGCCAGCGCCCCCGATTTCATCACGGTGGACAGTGCTGACGGCGGCACTGGCGCGGCCCCCATGAGTCTGCTGGATTATGTCGGTCTGCCGTTGCAGGAAAGTCTGCCGTTGGTGGTGGACAAGCTAATCGAGTATGGCTTGCGCGAGCGAATCCGGGTGATTGCGTCCGGCAAGCTGATCAATCCGGGCGAAGTGGCGTGGGCGCTGTGCGTGGGGGCGGATTTTGTCAATTCGGCGCGGGGTTTTTTGTTCGCGATCGGCTGTGTGCAGTCGATGCAGTGCGACAAAAACACCTGTCCAGCGGGAATCACCACCCACAATCCCCATTTGCAACGAGGTCTGGACCCGGAAGACAAGGCGGAACGGGTGCGGCATTACGTGGAGAATCTGCGGTATGAAGTAGAGATGATCGCTCATGCCTGTGGCGCGACAGCCCCCCGGCAACTGCGGCGCGAGCATTGCCGGATCGTGGTTGGCCCCGGCCGCTCGGTTCCACTCAACGAGCTTTATCAGCGGGATGCGGCGCCGGATCATGACTCAAACGCTGCAACAATAGCGCAACCAGTCGGTTAGCCGAGTCGGTCGTGCGCTAAAAGTGGATATCGCTCGTTTATCTTTATACTAAGAGCACGATCAACTACTTGGATAGCATTTTGATCCGGGTCGTCAGCTCACCGCTCTGGACGCGCCGCCAATGAAAATCGACCAGAGGATCATGGGGATAACGTGAACGTAAGCGGGCGAAACGGTGGGTCGCCTGGATATCGCCGGCAGCCAGCAGGGTGTAAGCCTCGGTGTATCTCTCCATCAGATCATCCGGCACACTACCGGCGGTCATCGGGTTGAACACCGCTAATGCTTCCTGTTTGCCCTTGACCATCACCTGCCCCATGGGCCGAAACCACAAATCCTTGGCCTCAGCCTGTTTCCAGGTCACTCCGCTGACCGCAATGCGGGTGCCAAAATAAGTGTTCAATCCCTCCAGCCGCGAGGCCGCATTCACCACATCGCCGATCGCGGTGTATTCCAACTTGGCCAGCGAACCGAAATTTCCCACAGTCGCCTCTCCGGTGTGAACCCCGATCCGGGTTATGCCGAAGGCGACCGGTAGCCCCTCGGGATCGGTGGCGCCAAGGCGAAACGCCTCGGCGAACGCATCGAGCGCCAAGGCGCAGCGCACCGCCCGCCGGGCATGATCAGCCTGCGCCACTGGCGCGCCAAACAGCACCATAATCCCGTCGCCCAAGTACTTATTCACCGCCCCGCCGTGGGTGATGATGATCTGGGTCATGCCGTCCAGATAACCGCTCAGCACATGCACCAGGGTGGTCGGCGACAAGACTTCGGAGGTGGCGGTGAAACCGGCCACGTCGCTGAACAGCACCGTGATTTCCCGCCGTTCGCCCGAAAGCTGTAGCAAGTCGGGGTTAGCCACCAACTGGTTCACCCAGTCAGGGTGCAAATAACGGGCGAAGGCTCTGTGGATAAATCGTTTCTGGCCGCGCTCCTGTCGGCTGAGGTGGGCATGGCACCACCAGGTCGCGCCCAGCAGCGCTAGCGACGGGCCACCCAGTGGTAACAGTCCTCCTCCCTG
>JAJHPN010000304.1 GCA_020890855.1 Candidatus Contendibacter sp.
GCGGTGCCTTTGGCATCGGGCGGGGCCATCTTGGCGATCAATGAGGGCAACATCGCTTCCAGCAAATTGAAGGCGGTAAAAAAGATCAGCAGCAGCAAGGTCGTTTCCAGCACTGAATCATGCCAGATCAGTAATCCGAACTCAGTCAACGCCAAGGTCAGAACGGCGCCCAGCAACACCGCTTTCAGTTGCCGGCGCTTCTCGGCCAGGATGATGAAAGGCGCCATCGCCGCCATCGAGAACAACAGGGCGGCCAGATAAACTTGCCAATGTCGATCACTGGGCAGACCCGCGTCGCGCAAGGCCAGCGGTACGGCGACAAAGGTGGCGGTGAGCAGCAGGTGCAGAATAAAAATGCCGAAGTTGAGCCGCAGCAATTGCCCATCGTGCAGCACTCGCCCAAATTGGGCAGCGACCGGTTCGGCGTCGCGATGAACCCGGCTCAGCGCCGGATCAGGCACTTGAAAGCGCACCACCGCCATGCTCAACAGCGCCAGCAATCCGGTGAGCCAGAAGATGCCCGGCACCCCGATCCAGCCATTTAGCACCGGACCGAGGATCATCGACGCGGCGAATGAGACGCCAATGGTGACGCCGATGGTCGCCATGACCTTGAGCCGGTGTTCCTCGCGGGTTAAATCCGCGGCCAGCGCCATCACCGCCGCTGACACCGCGCCGCCGCCCTGCAAGGCCCGACCGAGAATCACCCCATAAATCGAATCCGCCAGCGCCGCCACCACGCTACCCAGCGCGAAAATTAGCAAACCGGCATAGATCATCCGCTTGCGGCCATAGCGATCCGACAGAAAGCCGAAGGGAATCTGAAACAACGCCTGACTGAAACCATAGATGCCAATCGCCAGCCCGGCCAGCGCCGGGGTGTCGCCGCGCAAATGTTCGGCGTACAGGGCGAACACCGGCAGAATCATGAACAGACCCAGCATCCGCAGCGAAAAAACCCCGGCCAGCCAGAATGCCGCTTGCCGTTCACCAGAAGTCATTTGATCCGGCGCTAAACCAGCAGTCTTCATAAAACCTGCTTCAAAAAGGTTTGCGCCCGTGGTTCTTTGGGCGCGGTGAAAAATTCCGTCGGCGGGGCGTCTTCGAGAATCCGCCCGAAATCCATGAACAACACCCGGTGGGCGACCTCGCGGGCAAAACCCATTTCATGGGTTACGACCGCCATCGTCATGCCTTCCTTGGCTAACTGCTTCATCACGTCCAGCACCTCGCCGACCATTTCCGGGTCCAGGGCGCTGGTCGGTTCGTCAAACAACATCACTTTGGGATCCATCGCCAGGGCGCGGGCAATCGCGACCCGCTGCTGCTGACCGCCCGACAACCGCGACGGGTACTCGTGGGCCTTCTCGGCGATGCCGACCTTGGTCAGCAATTTCATCGCCTTGTCTTCGGCTTCGGCGGGCTTGCGTTTCCGCACCACCTGTTGCGCCAGGGTCAGGTTTTCCAGCACGGTCTTGTGCGGGAACAGATTGAAGTGCTGGAACACCATCCCGACTTCCCGGCGGATCGCGTTCAGATTGGTTTTGCTGGCGGTCAGATCAATCCCGTCGATCACCACCTGACCATCGTCAAACGCCTCCAGGCCGTTGAGACAGCGAAGGAAAGTAGACTTGCCAGAGCCGGACGGGCCGATGATCACCACCACCTCACCTTTAGCGATCTGGGTGGACACGTCATCCACCGCCCGCACTGCCTGGCCGCCGCGTCCCTCAAAAATCTTGAACAGCTTGTTGACCTTAATCACTGCGGGCAAACCTCCGTTCCAGCCAGAACAACACCTGCGACAGCACCGAAGTCACCACCAGATAGAGCAGCGCCACCGTGAACCAGATTTCAAAAGTAGCGAAGCTGGACGTGATGATCTCCCGCCCGCTCTTGGTCAGGTCGGTAATAGCGATGACCGACACCAGCGACGAATCCTTGATCAGGCTGATAAATTGCCCGGCCAGCGGCGGCAGCACCCGCTTGAAGGCTTGCGGCAGCACGATGTAGATCATCGTTTCAGTTGCGCTCATCCCCAGCGACCGGGCCGCTTCGCTCTGGCCTCGGGGAATGGACTGGATGCCGGCGCGGATGATTTCGGCGACGTAAGCGCCGACAAACAAGGCCAGCGCCCCGATCCCGGCTACGGTCCGATCCAGATTCAGCACGGTGCCGATGAAAAAGTAGAAGATGAAAATTTGCACCAGCAGCGGGGTGCCGCGAATCAGCTCGATATAAAGGATCGCCAGCCAGCGCAGAGTGGGATTAGGCGACAGCCGACACAATCCGGTAATCAGGCCAATGACCATACCGATCAGGCCGGAGACGAAGGAAATCCAGATAGTGACCCACAACCCCCAGGTCAGCGGGCCGATCTTCCACGAGCGTACTGCCCCGAGATCCGCATCCTCCGCCACCGACTCGCCGGCTTTGACCTTGAGGGTCTCGGTTTCAACCGTGACTGTGACCGGCTGCCCCCCGCCTTCCGGTTGAATCTCGATCCGGCTGTCCGCGCCGGTTGGGTTGATGGTCAGAACGACTCCGGCGACCGGCGCGGTTTGCTGTTCTTCATCGTGATAAGCGAAGTATTGCGGCACCCGCGCCCAGTGCCATTCATAGTGAATGCGCTGGGTGGCGAACCACAGGCCGGCAGCCAGCCCAACCAGAATTAGCACCAGCAGACCCAGCCAGGGCCACTGGGCGGCGCGTCGCTTGGCAGGCACGGCTACTGCACGTCTTTTAGCCAGTCGGTATTTTTAAACCACTTCTGCTGGAGCTTCTCGTGGCTGCCGTCTTTCTTGATCTTGGCCAGAAAGGCGTTGACCGCTTTTAGGAAGGCCGGATCGCCCTGGGCGACCGCCCAGCCAATCGGTTCATTGGTGAAGGGCTTATCCAGAAACACCAGCTTGCCCTCGCCGCGTTGGACATTGGCGACCAGGTTATAGGGCGCGTCGTAAACGAAAGCGTCCACCTTGCC
>JAJHPN010000410.1 GCA_020890855.1 Candidatus Contendibacter sp.
TGGCGAATACCGGAATCGCCTGCGAGGCGATCAGCATCGGCAACAGCCAGCGCCGCGCCCGCCGCGAATAACCCAGCGCCAGCGCCGTGCCGCTGCCCAGCAAAGTCCCCAGCAGCATCCCGACCAGGATTTCCAGCGCCGTGACTCCGGCATGACCGAGCAGCGAACCGGCGTTGCGCCACAGACTGACGCCCACCGCCAGCGGATCGGGCAGGATGTAAGGCGGCAACTCGCCGATCACCACGATCATCCGCCAGACCAGCAGTACGCCCGCCAGGGTGGCCAGCCCGCGCAGAATGGCGTTCACGCCACCACCTCCAGCAAGCGCAAAATGGCCCGATAGGCCGCCTGCACCGCAGGATCGCCGGGATCGCGGGGCGGCGCACCGGGCAAATCCGGCAAGGTTTGCAAAGTCGCGGGTCGCCCGTTCATCACCAGAATATGCTCACCCAGGCGCAGCGCCTCCAGCGGATCATGGGTCACCAGCAGCACGGTTCGCCCAATTAGCAATTCGGCGGCCAGTGCTTGCAACCGCAACCGGGTCAGGGCGTCCAGCCCCGAAAACGGCTCATCCATCAGCACCACCGGGCGGTCTTCCATCAGGGTCCGGGCCAGCGCCGCCCGTTGCCGCATTCCGCCCGACAAGGTTTCCGGGCGATCCAGCGTTACGTCGGCCAATCCCACCCGCGCCAGCAGCGCCAAGGCCCGCGGTCGATCCGGACGCTCGCTGCGCAACCGGTTGCCCAGCGTCACGTTGTCCAGCACGGTCAGCCACGGCAGCAACAAATCCTGCTGCGCCATCCAGGCGACCCGCCCGGTCAACGGCAACCCGTCACCGCCGCGCAGATCGCCACTGACGCCGATGGCGGTCAAACCGGCCAGCAACCGCAGCAGGCTGCTTTTGCCAATGCCGCTGGAGCCCAGCAGGCAGGTAAAAGAGCCGCCGGCCAAGTCCAGGTTCAGGCCGTCAAATAATGTCAGCCCGCCATAGACCAAGCGGGCGGAACGCAGATTGACCGCTAACGGCAGGGTGGGAGCCGCAGGTAAAACAGGGGCTGGCGACAAGGACATGATTCCGGGAAGGGAAGCGGATAAGGGTTGACGATAGATAAGTTAAACGAATAAATATATAGATATTTATTCGTTTTAGATTTATGAGTTTGTTGGTAAGTTATTTATTGTCAGTAACAGCAACCAGGCAGACAAGCGATGATTCAGACTCCGATCCAATCCGGTTTCCAGGCCAGCGACGAGCAACCGCGGTTCGATTTGGCGGTGATGAACCACGATCTGGAAAAGCGCAGCGCCGAACAGCGCGTGGCGTGGACGCTGGAGAATTTTCCGGGCCACGTTGTGCTGACCTCCAGTTTCGGCGCTCAATCAGCCGTTTGCCTGCATCTGGTTTCAATTCAGCAACCCGACATTCCGGTGGTGCTGGTGGATACCGGTTACCTGTTTCCGGAAACTTATCAGTTTATTGATGACCTGACGGAACGGTTGTCCCTTAATCTCCATATTTACCGCGCTCAGCACAGTTCATCCTGGCAAGAAGCTCGTTACGGCAAATTGTGGGAGCAGGGATTGGAGGGCATTGAGCGTTATAACCACATCAACAAGGTCGAGCCGATGCAACGGGCGCTCAAGGATCTGGGGGCGACCGCGTGGATTTCCGGGCTGCGGCGGCAACAGGCCAAAAGTCGCCAGCAGCTTGAGGTGCTGTTGTGGCGTAACGGGCGCTGCAAGGTTCACCCGCTGATTGACTGGACCGACCGCGATGTTTATCGCTACCTGACCCGGTACAACCTGCCTTATCACCCCTTGTGGGAACAAGGTTATGTCTCCATCGGCGACGTTCACACCACCCGCCGGCTGGCTGATGGCATGAGTGAAGAAGACACCCGCTTTTTTGGCCTCAAGCGCGAGTGCGGCCTGCACGAACACGTCTGATTTTCGGCTGGCGCAGAAGCGGGTTCCGCCAAGGAAGAGTCGGTCCAGCCTGCTATCATCCTCATAACCAACTCATGAGGATGAAACCGCCATGTCGACCCATTCCGTCCATGTTGTCGCCCGCATTACCGCCCGGCCCGCTACCATCGCGCAACTCCAGGCGGTGCTGACCGCGCTGCTGGAACCGACCCGCCGCGAAGCTGGCTGTCTTCGTTACACCCTGCTGCACAACCAGACCGATCCCACTGATTTCACCTTCGTCGAAGAATGGGCGAACGACGCCGCAATCGACGCTCATCTGCAAACGCCCCATCTTCAAGCCGCGCTGGCGCAGGCTGCCGATCTGCTGGCGACGGCCCCGGATATTCGCCGCTATGTCCTGCTTTAATGAGGCGGCGGCGACCGATCACCGGTTCAGCGATGCCGAAATCGCCGCCGTTTACAAAGCCATCGCGCTGCGTCGTGATATGCGCCATTTTGGCCCCGGCCAGGTGCCGGAAGCGCAGTTGACCCGATTGCTGGCGGCGGCGCACCGGGCGCCGAGCGTCGGATTCATGCAGCCCTGGCGTTTTGTCCGCATCACCGATCCGGTCCTGCGCCGGGCGATTTATGCGCTGGTTGAAGCGGAACGGATCCGCACCGCTCAGGCGCTGGGTGAGCGCGAGGACGAGTTCATGCGCCTCAAGGTTGAAGGGGTATTGGACTGTGCCGAATTGCTGGTCGCGGCGCTGATGGATGGCCGCGAGCGGTATATCTTCGGGCGGCGCACCTTGCCGGAGATGGATTTGGCGTCGGTGGCCTGCGCCATTCAAAACCTGTGGCTGGCGGCGCGGGCTGAAGGGCTGGGGTTGGGCTGGGTGTCGCTGTTCGATCCTGACGCGCTGGCCGGATTGCTGGCCATGCCAGCGGACGCCCGACCGGTCGCGGTGCTGTGTCTGGGACCGGTTGAACAGTTTTACGCCAAGCCGATGCTGGAGCTGGAAGGTTGGGCCACCCGTCAGCCGCTGCATGAACTGGTGGG
>JAJHPN010000266.1 GCA_020890855.1 Candidatus Contendibacter sp.
CCGAGATAGGCCAGTAACCGATCCAGATTGGCCTCCAGCGAATCGCGCTCGGTGTCGAGCGTCAGCTCCGGTTGCTCCGGCGCTTCGTAGGGCGAGTCGATGCCGGTGAAATCCTGGATGACCCCAGCGCGGGCCTTGACGTACAGGCCCTTGGGATCGCGTCGTTCGCAGGCGGCCAGCGAAGCGCGAACGTAGACTTCGATGAACTCGCCCTCCGGGGCCAGCGCCCGCGCCAGCGCCCGATCCGCCCGGAAGGGCGAAATGAACGCGGTAATGACGATCAGTCCGGCATCGGCGAACAATGCCGCCACCTCGCCAACCCGGCGGATGTTCTCGATGCGATCGTCCTTGGAAAAGCCCAAATCGCGGTTCAAGCCGTGGCGAATATTGTCGCCGTCGAGCAGGTAGCTGTGATAGCCGCGCTGCAACAGCCGCTGCTCCAGTGCATTAGCCAGGGTGGATTTGCCTGAGCCGGACAGGCCGGTCAGCCAGATCACGCATGGTTGTTGCGCTTTCTGGTTGGCGCGCTGGGTCTTGGCGACCTTGTGTTCGTGCCAGACCACGTTATGCGCCTTGTCCACCAGCGGCGGTGTGGATGGGCGAACAATCATCCCGGCGCCCACCGTAATATTGGTTATGCGGTCGATCAGGATAAAACCGCCCGTTCCCGGAATCTCGTGGTAGGGATCGAAAGGAATCGGTTGATTCAGGGTAAAACCGCAATAGCCGATTTCATTCAGCCTCAGTTCCTCGGCCCGCTGATGTTCGAGCGTGTTGACGTCGATCCGGTGGTGAATCACGGTGGGAGTCGCCGGGATCAGGCGGGTGCCGAGTTTCAGATCGTACTGGCGACCCGGCAACAACGGCGCATCGGCCATCCATACTACGCGCGCGTCGAAGCCATCGGCGACCGCCGGCAAGCGGTCGGGATGCGCCAGCAGATCACCGCGACTGACGTCGATCTCATCGCTCAGGGTCAAGGTCACGGCTTCACCGGCCCAAGCTTGATCAAGCGTGCCGGCGGCCGTCACGATGCTGGCTATCCGGCTGCGCCGGCCCGAAGGCAACGCCACCACTTCATCGCCCGGCCGCACCATGCCGGCGGCGATCGTGCCGCAAAAGCCGCGAAAATCGAGATGGGGCCGATTGACGTATTGCACCGGGAAACGAAAATCGCGCAGGTTGCGGTCGGCGGCGACCTCAACGGTTTCCAGCAAATGCAGCAGGGTTGGCCCGGTATACCAGGGCATAACGGCGGACGGTTCGACAATGTTGTCGCCACGCAGCGCCGACACCGGAATGCACTGCACATCGCGCACGCCCAGTTTGGCGGCGAATTCCAGATAGTCATCGCGGATGCGGTCGAATACCGCCAGATCGTGGTTCACCAGATCCATCTTGTTGACCGCGACCACCAGATGGCGAATGCCAAGCAGAGAGACAATAAAACTGTGGCGGCGGGTCTGATCCTGTACGCCTTTGCGGGCGTCGACCAGCAAAATAGCCAGTTGCGTGGTCGAGGCGCCGGTCGCCATATTGCGGGTGTACTGCTCATGGCCGGGCGTGTCGGCAATGATGAACTTGCGCTTTTCGGTGGAGAAATAGCGATAGGCCACATCAATGGTGATGCCCTGCTCGCGTTCAGCCTGCAAGCCATCCACCAGCAGCGCCAGATCAAATTCTTCGCCGGTCGTGCCATAGCGGGTGGTGTCACGGCGCACGGCGGCCAGTTGATCCTCGTGGATCAATTGGGTGTCGTAGAGCAGACGGCCAATCAGGGTGCTTTTGCCGTCATCGACGCTGCCGCAGGTGATAAACCGCAGCAGATCCTTGTGTTCGTGGGCGTCCAGATAAGCCTGGATGTCGGTTTCAATCAGCGGGGAGGCGTGGGACATGTCAGAAATACCCCTGCCGCTTTTTGTCTTCCATTGATCCAGCGGCGTCATGGTCAATCAATCGGCCCTGGCGTTCCGAAAACCGGGTCAGCAACATTTCCTGGATGATCTCCGGCAAGGTGGTCGCCCGCGACCGAATCGCGCCGGTTAACGGGTAGCAGCCCAACGTGCGGAATCGCACCCATTCCAGTTTCGGCGTTTCACCCGGCTCCAGCGGCATCCGTTCATCGTCCACCATGATCAGCGTCCCGTCCCGCTCCACAACCGGACGCTCCGCCGCCAGGTACAGCGGCACAATCGGAATATTCTCCAAATGGATGTATTGCCAGATATCCAGTTCGGTCCAGTTGGAGAGCGGAAACACCCGGATGCTTTCGCCTTTATGCACCCGGCCATTATAAAGATTCCACAGCTCAGGCCGCTGGTTTTTGGGATCCCAGCGATGGTTCCGATCCCGGAAGGAATAAACCCGCTCCTTGGCCCGCGACCGTTCTTCGTCCCGCCGGGCGCCGCCAAACGCGGCGTCAAAGCCGTAATGATCCAGCGCCTGCTTGAGCGCCTGAGTTTTCATCACGTCGGTATGCACCCGCGAACCATGGGTGAAGGGGTTAATTCCCTGGCGAACCCCTTCTTCGTTGATATGAATCAGCAACTCCAGCTCCAACCGCTGCGCCAGTGCATCGCGGAACTGGATCATCTCCCGGAATTTCCAGGTGGTGTCGACGTGCAGCAGCGGAAAGGGCGGTTTGCCGGGATAAAAGGCTTTCAGCGCCAAGTGCAGCATGACCGCCGAGTCCTTGCCAATGGAATACAGCATCACCGGTTTTTCAAATTCGGCGGCGACTTCGCGGATGATGTGAATGCTTTCGGCTTCGAGTTGCTTAAGATGAGTGGGCTGGTGAGGGTCCATAAATCCAGAATCGCAGGTTTGGCGCAGGGTCGGGCGGCGCTGGCCGGAGCGGATCGCGCAGCGGGTAAGCCGTCAATCTAGGGTGTTCAGGACGCCGGCGTCAACACGCCATGATCGAATCGCCTTTACCCAGACCGGTTGCTGGCTCGTCAATCGCCGGCG
>JAJHPN010000295.1 GCA_020890855.1 Candidatus Contendibacter sp.
CATACCCTGAAAGCGCTCGAAGTAGACTTTGGGGACGTACTCCAGAACAAGAATGCGCTGGTGTCGCTTAAGCAAATTATCCGCGAACTAGAGAATACCCAGGCGTTTATCTGGAGTCCGATGATTCTGAATGGCACCGGTTTCGGACCCATCGCCAACCACTCGCTGATCATGGCCTCGTATATTTCCCGCGCCAACGCCGCCATCATCGATCTGCGTAATTTGCTATTGCAGGGTTAAAAAGTTAGCGATGAGGGACTTGAGGGCATGGCGGATTTTAAAACCCACCTGATAGGGGCGGCAGCCGTCAGCGGACTGGCCGCCACCGTGGTGGTCATGGCCGGTCAAGTTCCCCATCAGGCGGTCATGGGTTATTTTGTCCTCGGCGTCATCGGCGGGTTGTTGCCGGATATTGATTCGCCGACGTCGATTCCGATTCGGATCGCTTTTGCCGCGCTATCCGTCATCGCCGGGTTTCTGGTGGCGTTTAACTTTGGCAAGCACTATTCACTGCTGGAATTGGTCCTGCTGTGGGCCGGTGGTTTTTTGTTGATCCGCTATGGCCTGCTGAACCTTTTTACCCGGTTCACGACCCATCGCGGGCTGATTCATTCCATTCCGGCCGGCATTGGGTTTGGTTTAGCGACGACCGTGCTGGCGTTCCACGGCTTCCGCAGTTCCGCCCTTGACGCCTGGCTGTGCGGCCTGTTTGTCGCCTTGGGCTTTATCGTGCATTTGCTGTTGGATGAATGGTACAGCGTGAATTTGTTCGGTAAGAAGCTGCTGAAGAAATCCTTTGGCACCGCGTTCTGTTTGGGCAGTCTGAAACAGCCGCTGGGCACGGTGGCGCTGTATCTGACCGTGATCGGATTGCTGTTGTGCTGCCCGTCGCCGCAGCCGGTCGTCATCATGGCGGATCGAACGCAGAGCGCCGTTATGAGCCAACGGTTACTGCCCGGTGCAACCTGGTTTCAGGACTTCCTGCGCCGGGTAACGCCAGAGGGTCTAAGCCGTCGGTGAATCGACGATCCGCCGATCCAGCGGGGCGATGCAGCGGCAGCGAGAAAAATCACGGTTCGGCCCGCCAGAGTCCTGACTTGCCGCCTGCCTTCTCCAGCAAGCGAATATCGGTCATGGTCATGCTGCGATCCACCGCCTTGCACATGTCATAGACGGTCAGCAAGGCGATTTGCACCGCCGTCAGCGCTTCCATTTCCACTCCGGTGCGGCCACAGGTTTCGACCGTCGCCTGACAGCGCACTGCGCTGCGTTCCGCGACCGGCTCCAGATCGACGGCTACCCGCGTTAACGCCAGCGGATGACAGAGGGGAATCAGATCGGCGGTGCGTTTGGCGGCCATGATCCCGGCCAGCCGCGCTACGCCGAGAACATCGCCCTTGAAATGCCAACCGGCCACGATCTGTGCGAGCGTGACCGGCTGCATGATAATCCAACCTTCGGCAATCGCTCGCCGGTGAGTAGCGTCCTTGCCGCCCACATCCACCATGTGGGCCTCACCAGCGGCGTTGAAATGGCTGAGTTCTCCCACAGGGCTACTTCATGGTCACCAGCAACGGCACGATCAGCAGCGCGACGATGTTGATGATTTTGATCAGTGGGTTGACTGCCGGACCGGCGGTATCCTTGTAGGGATCGCCAACGGTGTCGCCAGTGACCGCCGCCTTGTGCGCTTCGGAACCCTTGCCGCCAAAATTGCCATCCTCAATATACTTCTTGGCGTTGTCCCAAGCGCCGCCGCCGGCCGTCATCGAAATCGCCACAAACAGTCCGGTGACGATGGTGCCCATCAGCAAACCACCCAGCGCCTTCGGACCGGCGTCTTGGCCTGGCAGCAGCCACGCCATCCCGAACGCCACCACAATCGGGGTCAGCACCGGCAATAGCGAGGGCATGATCATTTCCTTGATCGCCGACTTGGTCAGCAGGTCTACCGCCCGCGAATAGTCGGGCTTGGTGGTGCCTTCCATGATCCCGGCAATTTCCTGGAACTGGCGACGCACCTCGACCACCACGCTGCCCGCCGCCCGGCCAACGGCTTCCATCGCCATCGCGCCAAACAGGAATGGGATCATCCCGCCGATGAACAGGCCAATGATCACCACCGGATCAGTCAGGTCAAAGCTCACCTTGACTCCACCGATGTCCAGCTTGTGCTGGAAATCAGCGAACAGCACCAGCGCCGCCAGCGCCGCCGAGCCAATCGCATAACCCTTGGTCACCGCCTTGGTGGTGTTGCCCACCGCATCCAGCGGATCAGTGATGCCGCGAATCTTCTCGTCCATCTCGGCCATTTCAGCGATGCCGCCAGCGTTGTCGGTAATCGGCCCGTAAGCGTCGAGGGCGACGATGATCCCGGCCATCGACAGCATTGAGGTCGCGGCAATGGCGACGCCATACAGCCCCGCCCAATGATGGGCCAGACCGATGCTCAGGCACACCGCCAGCACCGGCAGCGCAGTGGCTTTCATCGACACCGCCAGCCCGGCGATGATGTTGGTGGCGTGGCCGGTGGTGCAGGCTTCAGCCAGTTTTTGCACCGGGCTGAACTCGGTGGCGGTGTAGTACTCGGTGACAACCACCATCGCAGCAGTCAAGGCCAAACCGACCAGCGCCGAACCCCAGAGACCCCAGGCATGATCGCTACCCATTAGCACCCAGATCACGGGCAAAAAGGCGACGGCGGAAATCGCTCCGGCCACGCCCAGCCCGCGATACAGGGCGTTCATGATCTTCTCGCCTTCGCGGGCCTTGACGAAACCGCAGCCAATGATCGAAGCGATGATCGACACACCGCCCATCACCAGCGGCAGGATAATGGCGTTCTGGACGAGATCGGCGGTGAGGAACATCTTCGCACTCAGACTGCCCACCAGCATGGTGGCGATGATGGTGACCGCATAGGTCTCGAACAGGTCAGCGGCCATCCCGGCGCAGTCGCCGACATTGTCGCCCACATTGTCGGCGATCACTGCCGGATTACGCGGATCATCTTCGGGGATACCGGCTTCGACCTTACCGACCAGATCAGCGCCAACGTCCGCGCCCTTGGTGAAGATGCCGCCGCCGAGCCGGGCGAAGATCGAGATCAGCGAGCTGCCAAAAGCCAACCCAACCAGCGGGCCGAGATCGGGCGCAGCGCCGGTGGTGACGTACAACAGTGCGTAGTAACCGGCAACACCGAGCAGGCCCAGGCCGACCACCAGCATTCCAGTGATCGCGCCGCCTCGGAACGCCACTTCCAGCGCCGCATTCAGCCCGTCATGCGCCGCTTGGGCGGTGCGGACATTAGCGCGCACCGAAACGTACATGCCGATATAGCCAGCGGCCCCGGAGCAGATCGCGCCAATGGCGAAGCCGATTGCAGAAGGCGTGCCCAGGGCAAACAGGATCACTGCGCCGACAATGACGCCAACGATGGCGATAGTGGTGTACTGCCGGTTCAGGTAGGCGCTGGCGCCTTCCTGGACAGCAGCGGCGATTTCCTGCATCCGGGGATTGCCGGGGTCCTTGGCCAAGATCCATTTGATCGACTGGACACCGTAGATGAGTGCGCCAATGGCGCACAGCAACGCGATGATAATGCCGACTGCCGTCGTCATGACGCGAATCCTCCCGATTGTGGATAAGTGGACTGCATGATTCCTCCTCGTTGTACTTGGTGATCGACCTGAGTTGCTGTTAAGTGGTTTTTCGTTGGGTGGAAACGTTACGGGCTCGCTCGGAACCGGGCCAGCCGGTCGGATTTTCCTTTAAACCTTCATAAGAATAGGCGATACCGTCGTCAAGACAATCCCAGCGGTAAAATCGGCCAATGGGGAACGCCGTCCAGTCGGTCGCTAATGCGATTGGTGGTAGCGCTCCACGCTCTGCACGATTTCGGTCCGGGCTTCCTCCAGCCCACCCCAGCCTTCGATCTCGACCCATTTGCCGAAATCCAAATCCTTGTAGTGCTGGAAGAAGTGGGCGATCTGGCTCAACTGCGCCTTGGACATCTGCTCGACCGAGTCCACATGATCGTACAAGGCGCATTCCTTCTTGATCGGCACCGCCAGCACTTTGGCGTCGCCGCCTTTCTCGTCGCTCATTTTTAACACGCCGAGCGGCCGGCACCGGACTACGCAACCGCTGATCACCGGCAATGGCGCTATCACCAGCACATCGAGCGGATCACCGTCCTCGCAAAGGGTGTGCGGAATGTAGCCATAATTGCAGGGATAGTGCATTGCGGTATTCATGAATCGATCGACAAACAACGCGCCGGTTTCCTTGTCGACCTCGTATTTGACCGGATCGGAATGGGCTGGAATTTCGATGATGACATTGAATTCGTCGGGCAGATTACGCCCGGCGTCGACTCGGTCCAAGATCATGAGCGATGGCCTTTGCGTGGAGTTGATGAAAGAGGTGTGAGGCGTTTATTCAGCGAGCTTCTATACTACAACAAGGGCCAAGGCTTGACAGCCGGTTGCGCCCATTGCCGTGGATGGGCAAGATCAAACAAATATCAGCTTTATTCCTCACTGTCTCCACCACCCTACAGAGTGAATTCCCACATGAGAATCGTGCTGCTCGGCGCCCCCGGTTCAGGTAAGGGCACCCAAACCGACGCCATCATCGCCCGCTACGGCGTCGCCACCGTCGCCACCGGTGATCTGCTGCGAGCCGAAGTCGCCGCCGGTACTGAGCTGGGGCGGCGGGCCAAGCCGTACATGGACGCCGGCGAGCTGGCGCCGTTCGACATCGTGCTAGGCATGATCGAAAACGGCCTGAAGACGCTGGCCCAGACCAATCCCAAGGGCTTCATGATGGACGGTTTTCCACGCGATCTGGCTCAGGCCGAGGCGCTCGACACGCTGCTGGCCCGGATCGGCCAACCGCTAAATCGGGTGCTGTTCTTCGAGGTGGATTATGAGGAAATCGTCAAGCGCCTGCTCGGTCGCGGTCGCGCTGACGACAACGAAGAAACCATTCGCAACCGGTTGCGCGTCTACGAGGAAAAAACCGCGCCGCTGATCGACTACTACGACCGCAAGGGGCTGTTGCGCAAGGTCAAAGGCACTGGCGCGGTGGATGAAATCCGCCAGCGGATTGAAGCGGTGCTCGACGACATCGGCTGAACGGTCAGGCCAAAAGCCTCCCGATTTGCCCGGCGGGGACTACCGGGAAGGCCGCGCCCCGCCCGGCGCATTGCGCACAAGACGCACATCTCGCTGCGGGAACGGAATCTCAATCCGGTGTTTCCGCAGCGCCAGCAAAATTTGCTGGTGCAGGTCGTGGGTCAACGGCACCCGGTTGGCCAGCTCCCGCACAAACACCCGCACCTCAAATTCGAGTGCGCTTTCCCCGAACTTCAGAAACACCGCCGCCGGAGCCGGTTCTTTCGCCGCCAGCGGATGGGCGGCGGCCGCATCGAGCAAAACCTGTTGAACCTGCTGGGGATCGCTGTCATAACTCACGCCTACCGGAACCACCACCCGGGTCACCGGGTCATTGCGCGCCCAGTTGATCAGCGAGCTGGTGATAAACGTGTTGTTGGGAACGATGATTTCCTTGCGATCCCAGTCGATGATCGTGGTCGCGCGAATATTGATCCGCGACACGGTGCCGCTCAGCGCGTCCAGCGTTACTGTGTCGCCAACCCGGATCGGCCGTTCCAGCAGCAAGATCAGCCCGGAAAAGAAGTTGCTGAAAATCTCCTTCAGGCCAAATCCCAGCCCGACCCCCAGCGCGGCGACCAGCCACTGCACCTGATCCCAGCCGATACCAATGATGTCCAGCGCCGCCACCAGCCCGACGGCAGTAATCAGATAGCGGCTAATGGTGATGATGGCGTTGCGGTTGCCGGGGTCCAGCGCCAGCCGTTGCAACACTACCAGTTCCAACACCCCAGGCAAATTACGGGCCAGGAAGCCGATCAGCAGCAATAACGCTCCAGCGACTACGATGCTCCCCAAAGTGATGTCCGCGACCTGCGTACCCGTGGCGGTCTGCACCGTTTGATGCCAAAGAGTGATTTCGTTGAGGATGGAAAAGGCTGGAATCAGGCCACCCCAGATTTGCCATAGTCCAAACCCCAGCCCCAGCAGAACAGTCAGGCTCATCAGGCTGCGAGTCTGTTCGCTGATGGTGGTCAGATCCAAATCGGGCAGGCTGAGAATTTCCGGTGCGCCCTCCCCGGATGCCGGGGCGGCGTCTTTGCTGGCGCGGGCGGCCAGTTGTGCTTCACGCTTGGCGAGGGCGCGTTGCAGGGCCAGGCGACGCTGGCTGATGTTCAACCAGCGCAGAAACAGGTTGATCAACAGCACCGCGCCCAGCAGCAACCAGGTTGTCAGCACCATGCGGGTGCGCAACTGTAGCGCGGTGTAGTAATAGCCCGACAAGGCCAGCAGGACCATCAGCACATACGTCCCCACAATCAGGGGATACCACAAGTAACGCAACCGCCAAGCCGCGATGGCGCGACCGGCCGCCAGACCCGCGAGCAACGCCTGGTGGGGATTCAGCACCCGCCAGAGGACAACAGCCGACGCCAGCGAGCTGATGCAAAACGCCACCCGCCCCAGGGTATCGCTATACAGCATGTCGGGTTGCACTTCGCAAAGATTGACGATGATCACGCTCAGCGGTCCGATCCACAGAAACCAGTTGACGTGGCGGCGCAGCAGTCGGCACCCCGCTTCACTCCAGCCAAAATGCGCTATCGCCAACCCGTTGGGCCGGCAAAGCTGGCGCAGGAAGGTCATATTCACGGTCAGAAATGCCCCGGCGACGAGGCCTTGACTCAGCCCCCGCGAGAAGTCGGCAGCATTGCCGGACAGGGACAACAGCCAAGCCAGCCAAGCCAGCAACCAGGGCCAGGGTAGCGCCAGCAGGGTGGTAATACCCAGGGCGCGAACCGTCAGCCCGAAGCTGTCGTGGCGCACATCGCCGATGGCGTCGATGTTTGCGCCCAGGTGGCGGATCAGGGTCCGGCGGTAATAAAACAGCGCCAGCAAAACCAGCAAGCTGAACAGGGTGATCGCCGGTTCTTTCTGGACGGTTTGCCACAGGTTTTGCTCTGCCGCCTGCCAATGATGCGGGTCGGTCAGCCAGTCCAGCGCTTGCCCCAGCGCTGTCGGCCAGCCGGTGCTGAGTGGCGGACTGCTGCGAATCCACAGCAGATAGCGATCCAGCAGGGTCGCGTATTGCACCGCCTGATCGCTCAATTTGCGCTGACTGTCATCCAGCGCCACCAGTTCCGTGATCAGGTTGGCGTAGCCGCTGCTGAGTTTCTCCAGCAATTGCTGCCGGTCGGCCAGTAAAGGGCGCAACTGAACCGTCACCGCCTGGCGCTGGGCATCCGACCATTGCGGATCAAATTGGGCAATGAGCTCCTTGAGATGATCTTCAATAGCGAGGGCGCGCCGCGCCTGCTGTTCGGTCTGATACTGCTCCAGGCGGGTCTGGATAATGCGCTGCTGGCGTTCGCCGGCGGTGCGCTGGAACTGGCGCACATCCGGCAGGGCTCGCCGTTCTTCCAGCAGGATCGGGCCAATCGCGTCGCTGAAACCGGCGATGCCAAGTTGCTGTTTGATCCCGCGCATCCGTTCGGTCAGCTGCGCCAATTGTTCGCTGAACTGAGTCCGGCTGGCGCTGATCTGGTCGCTTTGCTCGACGATATCTTCCAACCGGCGACTGATGGCGGCGTTTTCCGTAGCGACATCCTGAACCACCGCCGCTTTAGCGACCGCATCCTGCTGAGTCTGAGCGATCTGTTGCACGACTGCCGCCGCTTCATTGCGGCGGCGGGCGCTCAACACATTTTGCAGTTGCTGCACCCGGATTTGGGCCTGCGTAACTTCTTGGGCGGCAACGGCGCGTTGTGCATTGAGCAACGCCAGGCGAGCGTCATAGCTCAATCGCTCCTGCTCCAGCATGGCGATCTGCAGATTCAACGCCTGCCGCTGGGTGGTTAACGCCATCTGCCGCGCATCGGCCAGCAACGGCGTTGTGGCAGCGGGACCTGCGGCTTGTAATTTGATATCCAAATCAGCGACCTGCTCCCGTAGCCCGCTTAGCTCAATGGGGATGCTCTTGGGCCGGGCCTGCTGCACCGTCAATTGTTGATCGAGATCGTTGAGTCGCTTCTGGGCGTCACTCAAGCTGGTCTGGGTTTGCGCCAGTTGCTTGGCCGCATCTTCGCTAGGCAGGGTTGACGCGGGTGGTGGCAGCGGATCCCCGGTTAGGGTTTGTTGCAGGCGGGCGGTTTCTGCCGGAGCCGATTGCTGAAGCTGCTGATAGAAGGCGCTGCCGTCAGCGTAGTTTTTCGCTGCCTGCACCTGACTGATGGCTTGCTGATACAGTTCCTGGGCTTGAGTGCGCTCGCTTTCGGGCAGATCGCGGATGGTGGCGAGCGCGGCGAGACGGGCCTGAATCTGCTCTACCGTGGGGGCGGCGGCAGAGGTGGTCGGGGAGGACGGGGCAGCGGTGGCGGTGGCGGGCGGTTTGGCGGTGGTCGGCGGCGCGGCGACCGCGCTGATCCAGAAACTGACCAGCAGCATCACCGGCAACGCCAGGCGGAATAGCCGAACGATGATCATGGCGTTGGAAATGGCATAAAAACCCCTCGCCCGCAAGCGGGCGAGGGGCAGGGGTGATGATGGTTTTTCAATCAGTTAGCGCACTATTATTGTTAAATTTGCAGTAGAGGCTAATGTAGTGCTGTTGCATCAACCTCCCTTGGACAAGTGGGGCAGGGCGGATTTCGCTCAGGTGATCACCGTCGGCTGTTCCCGCCCGGTGCGGTCACGGATGCCGGCCAGTGCATTAGCGATGCTGATCAACTCGGCTAGCGCCTGCTGGGTGTCCAGTTCATGCCGGGCCGGATCCGGTTCGTAAGCCTCGATATAGACCCGCAGCGTCGCGCCTTCGGTGCCGGTGCCGGACAACCGGTAGACGATCCGCGATCCGTCCTTGAAGCCAATCCGGATGCCCTGCTTGTCGCTCACGCTCTGATCAATCGGATCGAGGTAGCGGAAATCATCGGCGTAATCCACTGTGTAGGAACCGAAAACCTGTCCCGGCAGGGTCGCGCTCGCCATCCGCAGCGCATCCATCAGCGCATTGGCGGCGGCGCTGTCCACCGCTTCGTAGTCATGGCGGGTATAGTAGTTGCGCCCGTAAGTCCGCCAGTGTTCTCGCACAATCTCGGCCACGGATTGCCGCCGTCCGGCCAGAATGTTGAGCCAGAACAGCACTGCCCACAGCCCGTCTTTCTCCCGCACATGATCGGAGCCGGTGCCAAAACTCTCTTCGCCGCAGAGAGTAATCTTGTTGGCGTCCAGCAGGTTGCCAAAGAATTTCCAGCCGGTTGGCGTCTCGTAGCATTTCATCCCCAGCTTGGCCGCGACGCGATCCGCCGCCTGGCTGGTCGGCATCGACCGGGCGACGCCAGTCAGCCGGCTGCGGTAGCCCGGAGCCAGCGTAGCGTTAGCCAGAATCACCGCCAGACTGTCGCTGGGGGTGACGAAGAAGTGCCGGCCCAGCACCATGTTGCGGTCGCCGTCGCCGTCCGAGGCCGCGCCGAAATCGGGTGCATCGGGGCCAAACAGGTAGTCGGCCAGCTCCTTGGCGTACACCAGGTTTGGATCGGGATGACCGTGACCAAAGTCTTCCAGCGGGATGCCGTTGACCACAGTGCCCTGAGGAGCGCCGAGCCGTTTTTCCAGAATCTCGCGGGCGTAGGGACCCGTCACCGCATGCATGGCGTCAAAGCGCATTCTGAACCCGGACTGGAACAGGGCGCGAATTTGGTCGAAATCAAACAACTGCTCCATTAGATCCGCATAGTCGGACACTGGATCGACGATCTCGACCTGCATATCGCCGACCATCGCGACGCCCGGCAGATCCAGGTTAATGTCCGGCACACTCAACATGTGGTAGCGCTGAATGTGCAGGGTCGCCATATAAATGGCTTCGGTGACCTTCTCCGGGGCCGGTCCGCCGTTAGGGGTGTTGAACTTGATGCCAAAATCCTCATCCGGTCCGCCGGGATTGTGGCTGGCCGAAAGGATGATCCCGCCCCGAGCCTGGTGCTTGCGGATCAGGTGGGACGCCGCCGGGGTGGACAGAATGCCGCCCTGGCCCAGCACCACTCGCGCACAACCATTCGCAGCGGCAATCCGCAGGATGATCTGGATCGCCGGGCGATTGTAGTAACGGCCATCGCCACCCACCACCAGCGGCGCATTCGGGTGATCGCGCTGGGTGTCAAAAATGGCCTGCACAAAGTTTTCCAGATAGTGCGGTTTCTCGAAGACCTTGACCTTTTTGCGCAATCCGGAGGTACCGGGTTTTTGATCAGTGAATGGCTGGGTGGCAATCGTTTCGATGCTCATGTTTAAAACACTCCTTGGGCGGCTTTTTAACAAAGTTGGCATTATGCACTGGTTGGCAACCAGATAAAACCGTGGGTAATCCGCTACATAGGATTTACAACCAGCGCAAATCGAGAGTGTAAGGGGTCAGCGCCGCCGGTGGCGGCTCATGGAGCGGCGCATCCGGCGCCCAATCCAGGGTTTCGATCACAAAGCGCCCGGCCCGGCGGGCGGCGGCTTCAGTCTGATCCGCAGGCAAGCCGTTATAACCGCCGCCTTGCGGTTGCCACTCGTGCAGGGTGACTTGCAACCCGCCAGGTCGGTGTGGATGACTGAGGATCAGCGGGATTGACCCCTGCGCTTCCAGGGTCGGATGCAAGCCAGTCCAGGGTTTGAAGCGGCGGTAGCGCAACCCGCACAGCCAGGTTTCCCCATCCAGATCCTCTTCCCGGCGCAGCGGCAACCGGTAGCCGTTGATCGTCAGTCGCCAGTCCGCCAGCGATCCTGCGGCCTGCGGTTGCGCACGCAAGCTGATCTCCAGTCGGGCGGCGCTGGCGTCCACCAGCCGCGAATAGCCATGATCCTGAGCGGCGGCATCGCCGAGCAGCGGCCAGAATTCCAGACCGCGCCGCACGGTCAACCGGCAGTCGCCATAATCCGCCACGCCCCATTTGTCATAGCGCTCATCGAGCAGTTCGGCAATCAGCGGCTGACCCAGTCCCAGCCCGGCGCGGGCCAGATCGTCGAGAATCTCCCACAGATCGGCCCGCAGGTAGAACGGCAGAGCGAAGCGATCGTGCAGTTCCTTGCCCCAATGGATTGGCTCCGGGTAGTCCGGGGTCTTAACCAGCATCGCGGCGATGGCCCGCAGCAAAACGGCCAGCGCGGCGATCCGCTCCGGGGTCGGCGGCATCCGGAAGGCGCGAAACTCTACCAGGCCCAACCGGCCACGACCAGGCAACCAGGGATTCCACAGTTTTTCGATATTAATTTCGGTGCGATGGGCGTTGCCCGCCGGATCAGCCAGAAAGGGGGAGAGGCTTTGCCAGAGTACATCGGGAGTCGGGTTAGCCTGGCGCTTGAGCAGAGCCAGCGTTAGACCCAGTTCGTCGAAAATATCGCTGGTGCGTTCGTCGGGGCGCGGGGCCTGGCTGGAGTTGCCGACCGAATCGCTGGCGAACAGGTAAGAGAGCGCCGGGTGGCGGTTAAAGTAGCTGATCAGCGCCGGCAGCAGTGGCGGGCAACTCAGAAACGGGCTGTGTTCCGGGCGGGGACCGCCCAGGGTCAGATGGCCGCCGCCGCCGGAATCAGTGATCTGGCCGTTGTAATGCAGGCGGTAAGAGGTCAGCCCAGCGGCTTCGGCGGCGGCGAACCCGGCCCGGTTGTCGCGCAGGAAGGTCGCCGCATCGGGGGCTGGAGCGAGGTTGGCTTCGACCACCGCCGGGTCGGGGGTCAGGGTGGTCCAGGCGATGGACTCGTCTACCGGTGGCGGAAAGCCGCCCAGCATCAGGCTGGACAAGCCACACGCCATCGCTGCTGCGCTGATCGCCGCTAACAGGCTCAAAAACGGTTCTGGTTCATCGCAGCCCGGCAATTCGATCCAGGGCCCCGTGAGAGAATCTGGATCCGGACC
>JAJHPN010000118.1 GCA_020890855.1 Candidatus Contendibacter sp.
GTTCTGGCGACAGGCAAATCACGCTGTTATTGGCGACTACGACTTCCCGGAGCGGGCCGCTCAGTGAGATCAGCCGCTGCCGCTCGTGGTCGTCGCCACCGCTATGGACAATGTGCATCGCCTCGATGTGCGGCCCCTGAACATAGACGAAAGTCCCTTCATAGTTCAGCGTCTGGGTGGCCTGGATCATCCGTTCCAGCCATTGCCGGGCATTGGCGGTGGGCGGTTGGGGCCAGCCGGCGGCGGGAAAGGAACCGGCGGCGAGCGCCAGGACGGCGCAATGCAGGAGCGTCCGATTCATTCGGGATGTTAGCGGTTGGAACCGGCAGTCTGATAACCGACCATGCGAACGTAAGGCAACATGCTGTGTACGCTGTTCATGGAGGCGTAGCCGTTATGGTTGACTAAGTAGCTGTTCAGCCGGACGGCGCTCGGTTCAGCGGCAAGAGGGTTAACCGACGAATTCAGCGCAGCGACCTGAAGAGGGATAGTCGTGGATCGGACGGGAGCAGCGGCCAAGGAAGCGGGGGGTGGTGGGGTGGTGGAAGAAACCAGTGGAGCAGAGACGATGGGAGCATCCGGCGGGTTCATCCTACTAATCCCGACCAGAGTGGCCAGCGCTACCGAGGCCGCCAACCCGAAGCCAGTCACTGGTTTATACCAGGCCGGCAGCGGCCTAGCGACCGGTTGGGGCAAGGGTTCCGCCGCAATCGCCTGGTGGATGCGCGCTGCAAAGCTGAGATCCAGCGCGTCCGGCAAATGACCCTGTAGCGCGTCGCTAATCAGGTGATAGCGTTCCCAGCGGGCTTGCAACCCGCCGTCCCGGCTCAAGCGACGCAAGGCCAGGTCTGTTTCCATCGCGTCGAGTTGTTCATCGACCATCGCCGAAAGCTGGCTGGCCGCGAGTTCGATGTTCGCATCGGTAGCGACCGGCGCCGAAAGTGGTTCAGCGGTCTTTTCAGCCATGACTGTATCCCGAAACTAGCTCAATAGTGGGCGCAATTTGGCGTCAATCGATTCCCGCGCGCGGAAAATCCGCGAACGCACAGTGCCGATTGGACACCCCATGGTTTGGGCAATTTCCTCATAACTCATCCCTTCGAGTTCGCGCAGGGTGATCGCGGTGCGCAGGTCTTCCGGCAGGTCTTCAATCGCCTTGAACACGGTCGCGGCGATTTCGTCCTTGAGTAACAGCCGTTCGGGAGTTTCGTACTCCTTGAGCGGCGACGGACCTTCGTATTGCTCGGCTTCCTGGGCGTCAATGTCAGAACCCGGCGGACGCCGGCCTTGGGCGACCAGATAGTTCTTGGCGGTGTTGATGGCGATCCGGTACAGCCAGGTATAAAACGCGCTGTCGCCGCGAAAACCGGGCAGCGCCCGATAGGCTTTGAGGAACGCCTCCTGGGACACATCCAGAGCTTCGCTGGGATCATGCACATAGCGACCGATCAGCTTGATGATCTTGTGCTGGTACTTCAGCACCAGCAGATCAAACGCGCCTTTGTCGCCCTTCTGCACCCGTTGAACCAGATCGCGATCCAGATGACCTTCGCCCATCCGGGCAGACCCCTTCAATGCAATGGCGAGTCCCTGCGAGCATGACGGTAGACCGGGGTCGGTTCCGTTAGTTCGCAGGGTCGCCGGGATATGGTTATAGTGTTGAATCGGCGGTGGTAGTACGAAAGCATACGGCCGCAGATCATCAATTCCAGTGTCCAGCCATCAATCATTGTACTCAAAATAGCCTATTCGCGGAGTTGCTCACAAGCTATGACGACCTCCCCGGTTTCCACTGACGTTTTGATCATTGGCGGCGGCGCCGCCGGTCTCAGTCTCGCGCTGCGGCTGGCCGCCGCCGCCCGCGTCACCGTACTGACCAAAGGGCCGCTGCACGAGGGTAGCACCTACTATGCCCAGGGCGGGGTATCCGCGGTGCTCGATGCGGGAGATTCGATTGCGTCACATATCGAGGATACGCTGATCGCCGGGGCCGGACTGTGCCATCCTGAAGCGGTGCGGTTCACGGTGGAGCATGGCCGGACAGTCATCGAGTGGCTCAGCGCCCAAGGCGTATCTTTTACCCGCGAACCCCACGCTGATGGCGGCGCCGATTATCATCTAACCCGTGAGGGCGGTCATAGCCACCGCCGGGTCGCGCATGTCGCTGACGCGACCGGGCGAGCCATTCAAACCACCCTCGATGAACGCGCCCGCGCCCACCCGAATATTACCTTGCTGGATCAGCATATCGCGGTCGATCTGGTGACTGGCCGCAAGCTGGGCCTGACTGGCAACCGCTGTCTGGGTGCGTACATTCTGGATCGCAGCAGTGGGCGAGTCGAAGCGCTGGCGGCGCGGTTTGTGGCGCTGGCGACTGGCGGGGCCAGTCGGGTTTATCTCTATTCCAGCAATCCCGACGGTTCGACTGGCGATGGGATTGCGATGGCCTGGCGGGCCGGCTGCCGGGTGACCAATCTGGAGTTCATGCAGTTTCATCCGACCTGTCTTTATCACCCGCAGGCCAAGAATTTCCTGATCTCCGAGGCAGTGCGCGGCGAAGGCGGTTATTTGCTGTTGCCGGATGGAACCCGGTTCATGCGCAATTTCGACGTGCGGATGGAGCTGGCCCCACGCGACATCGTGGCCCGGGCCATTGACCATGAAATGAAACGGCTGGGCGCGGAATGCGTGTATCTGGACATCAGCTATAAGCCGGCGGCGTTCATTCAGGAGCATTTCCCGAACATCTACGCCAAATGTCTGGAATTCGGTTTCGACATGACCCGCCAGCCGATTCCAGTGGTGCCGGCGGCGCACTACACCTGCGGCGGTGTCCTGACTGATTTACATGGGCGGACGGATGTGGAAGGTCTGTACGCGGTGGGTGAAGTCGCCTTTACCGGGCTGCATGGCGCGAACCGGATGGCCAGCAATTCGCTGCTGGAATGCCTGGTCTTTGCGGCGGCGGCGGCGGACCATATTCGCCCGCAACTGGATCGCGCCCCGCAACGGCTGGTTTTGCCCGACTGGGATGAGAGCCGGGTCACCGATTCTGATGAGGAAGTCGTAGTCAGCCATAACTGGGCGGAATTACGGCAGTTCATGTGGGATTACGTTGGGATCGTCCGCACCAACAAGCGACTGCAACGCGCCCAGCATCGGGTGGAGCTGCTGTTGCGCGAGATCGCCGAGTACTACGGCAATTTCCGGATCAGCGGCAACCTGGTCGAACTGCGCAACCTGGCCCAGGTGGCGGAGCTGATCATCCGCTGTGCGCTGGCCCGCAAGGAAAGCCGGGGGCTGCATTACACCCTGGACTATCCCAAAGCCAGCGAGACTGCGCCAGTGCGGGATACGGTGCTGGTTCCGGTCAATTTTGCCGGGGCGGACGCGCCGCCGTATTGGGGCGAATGAGTTTACGGTGGTTCCGGTTCATCCCGTCGGGTCCGCAGCCAGACCCGCAGTTTGCGCAGGGCGTCAGGATCGGCGGCGTCCGGCAACAGCGTTAACTCCCGGCTCCCGCCATTGTCCAGCCGGAAATTCAGAATGAGGAGTTGGGGATGGGCGTAACCACCTGTCAATTGCGCCCGCTGGAAACGTCCATCGCCCGTTTCCAGCCGCCAGCGTCCGTCCAACAATTCGATGCGGGCAATGAAGCCGCGTCCATCGCGGTCGCCGTAACGCCAAACGAACCAGGCCAGCGCCAGACCGATGCAGACGATCAACCCAGCCTTGATCCCCAGTGGAACGCTGGAAATAAGCACGGCGATCCCGGCCAGGGCGTGACTGACGCCGCCGCCAATCAGCAGAATCCGGGAAGGGTGCGGTTCAACCCGCAGGGAAGGCAAGCGGCGCATCGCCCGTCCAGGCCGTAACCCGGTTGCGGCCAGCCTGCTTGGCCGCGTACATCGCTTGATCCGCCCGCTCCAACAACAAATCCAGCGTCAAATTTTCGCCGTTGATCAGCGCGGCCACGCCAATACTGACGGTCACTGTCACCGACCCCTTTTCGGTGGGAACCGGCGTTGCGGCCAGCGTCGCGCCCAGCCGTTGCGCCACCGCCATAGCCGTGTCCAGCGAGGTTTCCGGCAGCAGCATCACGAATTCCTCGCCGCCATAACGGCAGGGAATATCGACCTGCCGCAGGCTGACCCGCATGATCCCGGCGACCGTCCGCAACACCTGATCGCCGGCCCGATGACCGTAGCCATCGTTGATCCGCTTGAAATAGTCGATGTCCAGCAGCAACAGCGCCAGAGGATGGCCATAGCGCTGGCTCCGCTGAAATTCCCGCTTGGCGACCACGAAAAAGTAGCGGCGGTTGAACAGGCCGGTTAGCGAATCCTGGGTCGCCAGCCGCCGCAAGGTCTCCTCCATCCGCTTGCGGTCGGTAATATCCGCCACCATCGCCAGCGCTCCGGCATAACCACCCTGCTCATCCAGAATCGAATTGGTCGAGACCAAGGCCCACAGCTCGCCGCCATCCTTGCGGCGGAATTTGAAATCATGCTGTTCGGCCCGATCCAGGAGGCGACCATCCGCAAGGTTCCGCCATGCATCATCCATGAACTCAAACAGTGATTTCCCCATCATCTCCTCAACCGTATAGCCCAGCATGTCAGCCATTCGGGCGTTGACGAAGGTCGTGCGGTTATCAGCGTCAATCTGCCAGACGCCTTCCTGGGCGGTTTCAATAATGCGCCGGTAACGGGCCTCGCTATCCCGCAAGGTCTGCTCCGCCTGCCGCTGTTCAGTGACATCGCGACCTGCCGATTGCAACTCGATCAGCGCATTGTCCTCATCGAGAATGGCCCGGTCGGTCCATTGCACCCAACGCACCGCACCATCCGGGCGAATCACCCGGTGCTGATAAGTGTTGATCGGGTGGTCGGCGTTGCAGGCCGCCATCTGCGCCATAACGTAGTCCCAGTCTTCCTTTGGAACCATCGGGATAAAGCTGGTGGCCAGCATCTCTTGGCTGGAGTGGCCGAAATAGCGGCAATAGGCCTCGTTGACAAAGGTCAGAGTGCCGTTGGGCAGGAACCGGCACACCAACTCGGTTTGATCCTCGACAATGGCCCGGTAGCGCGCCTCGCTGAGCCGCAGCAGTTCATCGGTCTGCCGACGCTCGGTAATGTCGGCGATGAAACCTTCCAGCGCCATTAACTGACCATGGTCGTCAAACACGCCACGGCCCTGTCCAGACATCCAGCGTTCTTCGCCCTCGTTGGTGATGATGCGGTAGCTGAGCTGAAACGGTTCGCGTCGCGAAAGGGCGTCCTGTACCTGTCGCCATACCGGTTTCCGATCAGCGGGATGAATGATCTTGCCGTAGGCGATCCGGCGGCTGTCGATCAGATCGGCCGGCCGATAGCCGGTCAGCTCCAGACAGCCCTCGCTGACGAACTCCATGGTCCACTCGGGATCGTTGCGGCAACGATACGCCATACCCGGCAGATTGCTCAGCAGCGTCACCAGCATCCGCCGGTGTTCGCGCAGCGCTTTTTCGGCATGCTGATGCGCGACGAGACGCTCCAGCAACTGCCGCAGGGTCTGTTCCTGATCATTCATCGTCGTGCGCCTCCCGCTGCGCTGACCGTTATGGTTCCGCCAGCGCCGGGCGCGGCCACGCCTTGAGGATGGACTGCACCACAGTCGCGAGTGGAATGGCGAAAAACACCCCCCAGAATCCCCACAGACCACTGAACACCAGCACGGCGACGATAATGGCGATGGGATGCAGGTCCACGACTTCGGAGAACAGCAGCGGCACCAGCAGATTGCCATCCAACCCCTGGACGATCAGATACACACCCAGCAACCACAGGAATTCGGAACTCCAGCCCCACTGGAAAAACGCCACCAGCGCCACCGGCACTGTCACCACCACTGCGCCAATGTAAGGGACAATAACCGACAGTCCGACCATCAGCGCCAGCAGCATGGCGAATTGCAGGCCCATAGCGGCAAAGGCGACAAAGGTGGCGACCCACACCACCATGATCTCGAGAAACTTGCCGCGCACATAATTGCCCATCTGCCGGTCCACCTCGCGCCACACCTGCTGTCCCAGCGTGTGATCACGGGGCAGAAACCCGTGCAGCCAGTTAAGAATCAACTCCTTATCCTTAAGGAAGAAGAACACCAGCAATGGCGCCAGCACCAGGTAAACGATAATAGTGATGAAACCGAGGCCCGCGGCCAGCGACCATGACAGCGCCTTCTGACCCCAGGTGGCGATCTCGGCCCGGATGGCGTTGATCACTTCCAGCACCTGCGCCTCGGTGATGAATTCCGGGTAGAGGGCGGGCAAACTAAGCAGCAGGTTCTGGCCCTTGACGATCATGTTGGGCAATTGCTGCACCAATTGCGTCAGTTGTTGCGAAGCCAGCGGCAGCAATCCGAACAGCAGGAACAACACAAAGGCCAGAAACGAGGTGAAAACAATGATGACCGCCAGCACCCGCGGCAGTCGCCAGCGTTGCAGTCCTTGCACGACGCCTTCCAGTAAATAAGCAATGACCATGCTGGCCAGCACCGGCGCCAGGTCCCGACCCATAACCAGAACGACGCTGACGCCCAGCGCCAGCATGATGGTCAAAATAATCGCCTGCGGATCATTGAAAAGTCGCTGAAACCAGTCGCTGATAATCTTCATCGATATTCCTTGCCTTGCCGCCTGATTCACAATCCGAACCCCGTTAACCATAAAGCCGCCGCTATCCTAACCACTGCTCCGGCCCCACTTGAACCGCCATTGTCCAGCGCGGTCTATTGCCACCGGAACTACTTTAGTGCATTGCACTAAAGTAGCGCACCGGATCGCTTCGCCGTGTTGCTAACCGGCCCGATGGGACGGCTGAACCCCGCGCTCATCCGTCATCCCACCGCCAGCTTGGCGCTCCGCCTATCAACCAGCCGCATTTTTTATTTTTACTTAAAAAACATACTCCTGGAGTATCGACGCTCCGTTAAGAAATCTGACCCGGTTAGCGCTGGCCAAACCCGGATTGGTCCATTAATTGCTGACAGATTCTCATGAGTCTGAACCGGAGGCCGCCCCGGCTTCCACGATCCCGAAGAGGTGATGACAATGACCATTTTCAAGCGTTATCTGTCGCGCTACGAAGAGAGCCGCGAAGAGAATCTATCGCTCCAACAGTACTTGGAATTGTGCAAGAAAGATCCGCTGACCTATGCCAGCGCCGCCGAACGGCTGCTTAAGGCCATTGGCGAGCCGGAACTGATGGATACCCGCAACGATCAGCGCCTGTCGCGAATTTTTCAGAACAAGGTGCTGAAAATCTATCCCGCCTTTGAGGAGTTCTACGGGATGGAAGACGCGATTGAGCAAATCGTGTCTTATCTCCGCCACGCCGCGCAAGGGCTGGAGGAACGGAAGCAGATTTTGTACCTGCTCGGTCCGGTGGGCGGCGGGAAATCGTCGCTAGCCGAACGGCTCAAGCAGTTGATGGAAAAAGTGTCGTTTTACGCGATTGAAGGCTCACCAGTGTTTGAGTCGCCACTCGGGCTATTCAACCCCACTGAAGACGGCCCGATTCTGGAAGAAGATTACGGTATTCCCCGCCGTTATCTGAGCCATATCATGTCACCGTGGGCAGCCAAGCGCTTGCAGGAATACAACGGCGACATCACCCAGTTCCGGGTCGTCAAGCTGCGGCCCTCGATCCTGCACCAAATTGCGGTCGCCAAAACCGAACCGGGCGATGAAAATAACCAGGACATCTCCTCGCTGGTCGGCAAGGTCGACATCCGCCAGTTGGAGCATTTTGCCCAGAACGATCCGGACGCCTATAGCTTCTCCGGCGCATTGTGCCGCGCCAACCGGGGTCTGATGGAATTCGTCGAGATGTTCAAGGCTCCGATCAAAGTGCTGCATCCATTGCTGACCGCCACTCAGGAGGGCAATTACAACAGTACTGAAGGGCTATCAGCGATTCCATTCGAGGGGATCATTCTGGCGCACTCCAATGAGTCGGAATGGCAGTCGTTCCGTAATAACAAGAACAATGAAGCGTTTCTGGATCGAGTCTATATCGTCAAGGTGCCGTATTGCCTGCGAGTGTCGGATGAGGTCAAGATTTACCAGAAATTACTGACCCACAGTTCATTGTCCGCCGCGCCATGCGCGCCCGGCACCTTGGAAATGCTGGCGCAATTTTCGACCTTGACTCGAATCAAGGAGCCAGAAAATTCCAGCATTTTTTCCAAAATGCGGGTCTACGACGGCGAAAATCTAAAAGATACTGATCCCAAAGCCAAATCCATGCAGGAATACCGGGATTATGCCGGAGTGGACGAGGGCATGAATGGGATTTCGACCCGGTTCGCCTTCAAGATTCTGTCGCAGGTGTTTAATTTCGATCATACCGAGATTGCCGCCAATCCAGTGCATTTGCTGTACGTGCTGGAGCGACAGATCGAGCGTGAGCAGTTTTCCCCTGAAATAGAAGAAAAGTATTTATCCTATCTCAAGGGCTTTCTGGCGACCCGTTATGCTGAATTTATCGGCAAGGAATTGCAGCAGGCTTATCTGGAGTCCTATTCCGAGTATGGACAGAATATCTTTGATCGTTATGTCACTTACGCTGATTTCTGGATTCAGGATCAGGAATTCCGCGATCCGGACACTGGCGAATCGTTTGACCGGGCGGCGCTGAATACGGAACTGGAAAAGATTGAGAAACCGGCGGGCATCAGCAATCCCAAGGATTTCCGCAATGAGATCGTCAATTTTGTGCTGCGGGCGCGGGCTAAAAATGCCGGGAAGAATCCTGCCTGGACCAGTTATGAGAAACTAAGAGCAGTGATCGAGAAGAAAATGTTCTCGAATACTGAGGATTTGTTGCCAGTGATCAGCTTCAATACCAAGGCCAGTGGTGAAGAGCAGAAAAAACACGCCGATTTTGTGGATCGGATGGTCGCCAAGGGCTATACGGCCAAGCAGGTCCGGTTGTTGTCGGACTGGTATCTGCGGGTTCGCAAGGCCAATTGAACCGAGGGAAAACTGATGGCCACGTTCATTGACCGGCGGCTGGACGGGAAGAATAAAAGTTCGGTCAACCGCCAGCGCTTTATCCGGCGTTTCAAGGGTCAGATCAAGAAAGCCGTGACCGAGGCCATGAATGGCCGCAGCATCACTGACATAGACAGCGGCGAGAAAGTCAACATCCCGACCCGTGATTTGTCCGAACCGGTGTTTGGTCATGGGCCGGGCGGGCGGCGGGAAGCCATCCATCCCGGCAATCGGGAATTCACTCCCGGCGACCGAATCGCCCGACCGCCATCCGGCGGTGGCGGCGGTCCCGGCAAGGGTCAGGCCAGCAATACTGGCGAGGGCGAAGATGATTTTGTCTTTGAATTATCGCGAGAGGAATTCCTGGAGCTGTTTTTTGAGGATCTGGAACTGCCCAATCTGGTGCGAACCCAGCTCGCCAAAGTCACTGAATTCAAATCGGTGCGGGCCGGATTCACCAGCGCCGGCGCTCCCGCCAACATTGACATTGTGCGTTCGCTGAAAGGCGCGCTGGCCCGGCGAATGGCGCTGGCCGCGCCTTACACCCGCCGGTTGCGCGACGCGGAGATGGAGTTGCAGCGGTTGCTGGCCGAATCGCCAGTGGATGAAGTCCGGGTCCAGGCGCTGGTGGAAGAGATTGACCATTTGCGGGCGCGCGCACGGGCGGTGCCATTCATTGACACCTTTGATCTGCGTTACGCCAACCGGGTCAAGCAGCCGCAACCGACCACCCAGGCCGTCATGTTTTGCATCATGGATGTATCCGGTTCGATGGATCGGGCGCGTAAAGATCTGGCTAAACGGTTTTTCACCCTGTTGTATCTGTTCCTCAAGCGTAATTACGAAAAGATCGAAGTGGTGTTTATCCGTCACCACACCGTCGCCAAGGAAGTCGATGAACAGGAGTTTTTCTATTCGCGGGAGACGGGCGGTACGGTTGTTTCCAGCGCCCTGCAATTAGCGAGCGACATTATGGCTGAACGTTATCCGATCGCCAGTTGGAATCTGTATATTGCCCAGGCGTCGGATGGCGATAACTGGCACCACGACTCGCCGGCGTGCCGGGATATTCTGTTGCAGCGGATCATGCCGTATGTCCGCTATTACTCGTATATCGAAATTACTCCCGACCGTCATCAAAGCCTGTGGGAAGCCTATGAAGAAGTGCGGGCGGCTCACTCCCATTTTGTCATGCGCCAGATTGACGGGCCGGCGGATATTTACCCGGTGTTCCGGGACTTATTCAGGAGGCGGGCCGCATGAGCGCATCACGCTTGATTGCCGAGTCATCAGAGTGGACCTTCCCAATGCTGGATCGCTTTAACCAAGTGATTGGCCAGATTGCCACAGATCATTTCGGGCTGGATACCTATCCAAACCAGATCGAAATCATTACAGCCGAACAGATGCTGGATGCTTATTCTTCGGTCGGAATGCCGCTGGGTTATAAACACTGGTCTTACGGCAAACAATTTGTCCTGAATGAAAAAAATTACCGGCGTGGGCAGATGGGGTTAGCCTACGAGATCGTGATTAATTCCGATCCGTGCATTGCTTATTTGATGGAAGAAAATACTGCGATGATGCAGGCGCTGGTCATCGCCCATGCCGCTTATGGTCACAATTCCTTTTTTAAAGGCAACTATCTGTTCCGCACTTGGACCAGCGCCGACGCCATTATTGATTATCTGTTATTCGCCCGTAATTACGTTATGGAGTGCGAAGAACGGCATGGCGAAGAAGATGTGGAACTGTTTCTTGATTCTTGTCATGCGCTAATGAATTACGGGGTGGATCGCTATAAGCATCCGGCGCCGTTGTCGCTCAGTGAGGAGAAACAGCGCCAGCATGAACGGGAAGACTATCTGCAATCGCAGATTAACGATCTGTGGCGCACTATTCCCATCAAGCCGATCGAAGCCGCTGCGGAAAAAATCAAGCGCTTTCCGCCCGAACCGCAAGAAAATCTGCTGTATTTCATTGAGAAAAATGCGCCGTTGCTGGAGCCATGGCAACGCGAACTGGTGCGAATTGTCCGCAAGCTCGGCCAGTATTTTTACCCACAACGTCAGACTCAGGTCATGAATGAAGGTTGGGCGACGTTCTGGCATTACACACTAATGAACCGGCTGTACGATGAAAATTATGTCAACGACAGCTTTATGATTGAGTTCCTGCAATCGCATACCGGTGTGATTCAGCAATTGTCATTTGATCATCCCTATTATTCTGGAATCAATCCCTACGCGCTCGGTTTTGCAATGATGCGCGATATCCAGAGGATTTGTCAGACGCCTACCGATGAGGATCGTTACTGGTTTCCGGATATTGCCGGACAGGATTGGATTAAGACGCTGGATTTTGCCATGCGTAATTTCAAGGATGAGAGCTTTATCGCCCAGTTTTTATCGCCCAAAGTCATCCGCGATTTCAAGCTGTTTGCGGTGCTGGACGATGAAGCGCAGGAGGAACTGGAAATTACCGCCATTCACAACGATTCCGGTTATCGGCGGCTACGGTTGGCGCTCGCCGATCAATACAACTTGGGCAGCCGCGAGCCGAATATCCAGGTCTGGAATGTCGCTTACCGCAAGGATCGTTCATTGACCCTGCGCCATACCCGCTATAACCGCCGGCCGCTGCATCAGGCCAACGCTCAGGAAGTCCTGAAGCATTTACACCGGTTATGGGGCTTTACGGTGCGACTGGAAGCGGTGGATGAGAACGGGAAAGTGGAGCTGGTCGGGGAGTGCCCGTCCAGAAAATAACCGGTTTGCCGGTTACGCAGAAACTCTGACCAAATCTGAGTCACGGATCGCCACGGATGACGCGGATTTCACGGATTCTCCGGGTCATCCAGTCATCCGCTTACTCCGTGATTCAGATGAGAAATAAGGACGATCCCCCTACACCCCGATGATCGCTGGGGTGTC
>JAJHPN010000385.1 GCA_020890855.1 Candidatus Contendibacter sp.
TGTCCGCGCGAAGATCAAAACCGCAAATACCTGATCATTTCCGCAGTCCACCGGCTTGAATCCGATGACTACGAATCGGTCGCCGGAGCAGAAGGCTCCGGCAAACCGTATCGGGGCGATATCTCCGCCATTGACGCCCAGCAACCCTACCGGGCGGCGCGGCTCACCCCAAAGCCGCTGATGCAGGGACCACAAACCGCGATTGTGGTGGGCAAGGCCAACGAAGAAATCTGGACCGATGAATACGGCCGGGTCAAATGCCAATTCCCCTGGGATCGCTACGGCACATCAGATGAAAACAGTTCCTGCTGGATTCGGGTCTCGCAAAACTGGGCCGGCAAAAAGTGGGGGGCGATGAACATCCCGCGCATCGGCCAGGAAGTGATCGTCGATTTTCTGGAGGGGGATCCCGACCAGCCGATCATTACCGGCCGGGTCTACAACGGCATCAACATGCCGCCCTATACCTTGCCGGACAACGCCACCATGTCCACGCTCAAAAGCAATACGAGCAAGGGTGGGGCCGGTTTCAACGAGATTCGGCTGGAAGACAAGAAAGATGCGGAACAACTGTTTATTCACGCCCAGCGGGATCAGGATATCCGGGTCAAGAAAGATGCAAGAGAATGGATCGGCGAAGAACGGCACCTGATCGTCAAGAAAAAGCAGTTCGAGCAGGTTGAGGGCGAAAAACACCAGATCATCAAATCCGGCGACGGCGGCGCGGGTCATCACAACGCCAAGGTCGATGGAACCGTGTCGCTGGAGATCGTCGGTGACCAGAAAGAAAAAATTGGCGGCGATCAGCACCTGGAAGTCGGCAGCCGGCAAAACATCAAGACCGGCGGCACCGTATCGCTGGATGCGGGTCAGGACTTGCAGCAAAAGGTCGCCGCAAAGTGCGCGATCGACGCCGGGCAGGAGATTCACCTCAAAGCGGGGGCGAAGGTGATCATCGAAGCGCTAACGCAAATAACGATCAAAGCCGGGGCCAGCTTCATCGACATTGGCGCATCAGGCATCACCATTAGCGGTGCGCCGGCCGTGAAAATTGTCGGTGGGCCGGCGGTCATGATTAACAGTGGCGGCGGTTCGGCCGGTTCCGGCTCCGGCTGTTCCGTGGCGGCGCCCGCCGCCCCGACCGCGCCGACCGCGCCGGCGGAGGCCGCCAATGCCGAATCGGGCGAAGTCAGCGACACCCAGGCCCAGACCCCCGCCGAGCAGCAAAGCCATACCTTGGGATCAGTCACGGTCGATAACGAGCAGCGCCCTGATGACAGTTCCTCATCCGGTGGCTCGTCAACCGGCAGCGGTTCCTCCTCACCGACTCAGCAACAAAACCAGCCAGCTCGACCGGCGCAGCATCAGGAACGAAACCAGGAAGACGAACACCAGGAAGACGAGCAGCAGGAAGATCAGGAACGCACCCGACAAAACCGGCAGGCCCAGTCGGCTAAAAACGCCAGTCAAAACGGCAAACCGTTTCGCTCGACTGGTTGATCCAGAATAGCGCCCAGCGGTCCCACCGACCGGTGGGATGCGTCCACCACCCATCCAGTCATTCTCTCCGCCCTATCAGGAAGATCGCCATGCCTGATTCTTTAGCCGATACGCTTGCCAAGGCGTTGTTTGCTGATCCCGCAGCCCATGTTTACGCAGTGCTGGATGGCGCCGCCATTCCCGGTTTGCTGGCCAAGGCCCAGGAGTGCCGGATTGAACCGGTTTGTCTGTATCGCGGTGACCTGATTCCTGAGCTGGCGGCGGCGGCTCCCTATCAAGTCACGCTGGAGCGCGGATCGCCGTTCATGAACTGGCTGTTCCAGGAAGGTTGGGGAAAGCACTGGGGCGTCTTCGCTGTCAGCCGCACCGACTGGCGACCGATGCGCGAGCATTTGTGCAGCCTGACCCAGGTTTACGATCCCGACTATCAGCCGATCTACTTCCGCTATTACGATCCCCGGGTGCTGCGGGTCTATTTGCCGACCTGCGACGCCGGGGAATTGCGGACGGTGTTTGGCCCGATTGCCCGTTTGCTATGCGAGGACGAGGATGGCGCATTGCTGCGCTTCTGGATTGCCGGCAGAGAACTGGGCAGCGACCGCCTGCCGCTGCAATAGCCTCATTGAGGAGAGAACGGATCATGTTGATCATTCGCAAATCACAGATGGCCGCCTTCGAGAAGATCGCCGTTCGGCGTTTCGAGGACGGACTGCTGGACCACCTGCGAACCTTTTTCCCGGAACACGCCGCTACTCTGGGCGAGAAGCAGTTGGGCCGGGTGATGCGCTATGGTTTGCAGCGAGCCGAAAGCCGCAACCTGCAAACCGAACGCGGCGTTTACCTTTATCTGGCGCTGATGTTCATGCTGGGCAGCCTGTTTGACGAAGACCCGCAATTGCCGTGGGCGGCAGCTCCAGAGCCGGTGACTCCGCCGGCGGCGACCGCCGGTGAAACGGCGGAACCGACGCTAGCCCCGGAAGACGGTGCCGAACCGCCGCCGACAGAACCGCCAGAAAGCCCGGATGCTCATATTGAGCGGATTTATGGCGAAGCCATGGTGTTTCTGGACCAGACAGCCGGGCCGGACAACGGCTATCTACTACAGACCCTGAACCTGTTGCGCCAGCCGCAGGTTTTTGATGGGCTGCCGACCGCGCCCAGTTTCGGCCACCGGTTGTTGCTGTTGCTGCAAATGCTGGCTCCAGCCAAGTACCAGGCGCTGGGCGATGAGCCGTTGCGGGCGCTGGTTCGCACCGGTTATGAAGCCGCCAAGCGCCACGGTTTCACCACTGAACCCGGCATGATGAATTACATCACCTTGGCCTATGTCTTGGGGATCGGTTTTGATCGCGATCCGGTGTATCCCTGGGCGGCGGCTACCTTGAGCGACCCGGCGCTGGCTAACCCGGCGCAACGTAGTGCGGCATTGCGGGAGACGGCGCTGGCGCACTTGGCTAAATGTCCGCCCGGTTGTTCCCGGCGGGCTGAACAAAGCGCTGCTGCGCTGGAAAAAGCCGCCAAATCCTGGCGGCAGGTCATTGAGGACTGAGTGCGGGTGACATGGAAAGGGCTGTTTCGGGCGTTGATCATCCTGAGTGCGGCGGCGGGCGGCAGTTGGGCGCTGTGGCGCGAGTTCGGCCCGGTCACGGTTGAAACGGTGTTAGCGGTTCGAGGACCGGCGGTGCGGGCGGTTTACGCCACCGGCACGGTGGAGCCAACCGTGATGCTGCCCATCGCCCCGCGCAACGCCGGGCGGCTGATGGAACTCAATGTTGCCGAAGGTGACCCGGTTCGCGCTGGTCAGACCCTGGCCCGGCTGGAGGATGCCGACCTGAAAAAGTCGGTAGACGAACTCGAAGCGCGGGCGCGGTTCGCCAAAAGCCAGCTGGATCGCGCTCAGACCTTGCTGGATCGGGGGTTGGGCACGATGCTGGAGCGGGATCGGGCGCGATCTGAACAGCAGGCGGCAGACGCGACAGTCGCCCGCGCCCGCGCCCTGCGCGGATTCATGACCCTGACCGCGCCGGCGGATGGGCAAATCCTGCAACGCGACGGCGAGGTCGGTCAGCTGATTCCGGCTAATCAGCCGATCTTCTACTTCTCCTGCTGTGCGCCGCTACGGATTGAAGCTGAGGTGGATGAGGAAGACATCCTGCTGGTGCAACCCGGCCAGCGCACCCTGATCCGGGCGCCAGCGTTGCCGGGACGGATTCTTGAAGGTCAGGTGGCTGAAATCACCCCGAAGGGCAATCCCGCGACGCGCAGTTACCGGGTGTGGATTCGCTTCGCGGAAGATCCCCCATTGCGGATTGGGATGACCGCTGAACTCAATATCATCGTGACCGAACACCCGGATGCGCTGCTGATTCCGGCCACGGCCATTAGCGGCGCTCAAGTCTGGGTGGTGCGCGATGGGCGGTTGCATCGCCAGCCGGTGCAGACTGGTATCGTCGGCGAGGCCAAAACCGAGATTCTCTCTGGCCTCAGCGACACCGACCCGGTGGCGGTTCGCCCGGCAGCGCAATTTCGGGAGGGGCAGCGGGTGCGCGAGCAGTAGTCGCGATTCGCCAAACCATCGTGTCTATCCAGTTCACTATCGCGGTGACCCACCTCATCAGCCGCAAGCGGCCTACCCTGGTTTCTCTGACCGGGATCGCGCTGGGCGTCGCCTTTTTTCTGGCGGTGTCGGCGCTGATGCGTGGTTCCGAGCGCGATTTCATCAAGCGGCTGGTCGATAACAGCCCGCACATCACCGTATCCGACGAGTACCGCCATCCTCAACCGCAGTCGGCCCGGATGCTGTGGCCGGATGGGGCCGTCGAGCTGCGGCGGGTCAAGCCCTTGCCCGAGGTGCGCGGCCTGCGCGGTCACGCCCAGAAGCTGGCCTTCATCGAAGCGCTGCCTGGGGTGCGGGCAGCGCCAGTGCTGGTGGGTTCGGTGGTGCTGACCTTCGCCGGGCGGATCGAAGGCGTTACCCTCACCGGCATCATCCCGGCGAAAATGAAGGGCGTTTCGACCATTGAGGAAAAGCTGATCCAAGGCTCGCTGGACGCGCTGGCGACCAATCCCAATGGCATCCTGATTGGCGATGGGTTGGCGCAAAAGTTCGGGCTGAGCATGGGCAGCGTAGTCAACGCCGCTTCGCCGGGTGGTGAAGTCCGCACCTTGAAAGTGGTCGGCATCTTTCGCACCGGCAACGCCAACTATGATGAAACCCAGACTTTCGCCCTGCTCAAGCGGGTGCAGGGGATGCTGGATCGGCCCAACCGGGTTAACCGTTTCATCCTCCAGTTGGACGATCCCTACGCCGCCCGTGAGGTCGCCAGCGTGATTGAGCAGCAGGTTGGCTACAAGACGGTCTCGTGGCTGGAAGCCTCGCAAGACCTGATGAGCGTGTTGCTGGTGCGTAATCTGATCATGTACAGCGTAGTGGCGGCGATTCTGGTGGTGGCCGCTTTCGGCATTTACAACACCATTTCCACCATCGTCATGGAAAAAACCCACGACATCGCCATTTTGAAATCAATGGGTTTCCACGCCCGTGATATTCGCCGCATTTTTCTGATCGAAGGGATTTTACTGGGACTGATGGGCAGTCTGATGGGGTTGATGCTGGGGCTGGGCTTAATGGCGCTGCTCGGCCAGGTCGAGCTCAAGCCGCCCGGCGCCAGCGACCTCGTGTTTCTGCCGATTTACTGGGGCTACGACCAGTATCTGATCGCGCTGAGTTTTGCCCTGCTCTCGGCGGTGGGGGCTGCTTATCTGCCCGCCCGCAAGGCCGGGCGGGTGCATCCCGTGGTGATCCTGCGAGGGATGGGATGAGCGGGGTCCTGACGGCGGAGCAGTTGGGACGAGTTTTGCCCGGTGAAGTGCCCGTGACGCTGGTGCAAGATATTAGCCTGGACATCGGGCGCGGCGAGTTCGTCGCCATTATGGGGCCGTCCGGCTCCGGCAAGTCCTCGCTGCTGTATCTACTGGGCCTGCTGGATGCGCCGACTTCGGGACGGGTGCTGCTGGAGGGTCAGGATACTTCGGGTTATGGCGAGGATGAACTGGCGAACACCCGGCTGCAAAAACTCGGTTTCGTCTTCCAGTTCCACTTTCTGCTGGCTGAATTCACAGTGCTGGACAATGTGCTGCTGCCCATGCGTCGTCTGGGAAAGATGACCGAAGCCGCCGCCCGGCAGCGGGCCGGGGAATTGCTGCGGCAATTTGGCTTGGGTGACCAGGGTCACAAGCATCCACACCAGCTATCGGGCGGCCAGCGGCAACGGATTGCGATCACCCGCGCCTTGGCCAACGATCCACCGATCATTCTCGCTGATGAACCGACCGGCAATCTGGATAGCCGCGCCTCGGCCAATGTCCGACAAATCCTGCACGACCTGACCCGCGAATGGGGCAAAACCGTGATCGCCGTCACTCATGATCAGACCTTCGCCAGCGCCGCCGACCGTCGGGTTGGCATCGTGGACGGCCTGATCGATCCCGACTGGCGGGCGTAGTGAATGGTTGCGAGTCAATGCGGTTTGGATTGAACGTAGGCGGGTAGAAGTCGTGAGTTAAGTCCATGAATCCAAGATAGTTTCAATCATTTCATTCAGGCGGGGCGTCTGGTCGACCAGCTCCAGCAGCAGGGCTTGCAATTGCGCTCGATCCAGCGCGGCGAGTTGTTCCGCGACGGGCGGACGCAGCAATACCTGGCCGGGGTGTTGGTCATAGGCCAGCAGCGTGGCGACGATATGCTTGCACCAACCGCCGTGGTCGTAGGGGCAGGTGCAACCTGCATCGATTACCTCTTCCTCCTCAAACAGCACCCAGACCCGGTACGGATCCGGTTCCGTGCCTTCAACATCCGCTTCCAGCTCATTCCCGCGCCGAACCAGTTGGCCCACTGCGCCATCCCTGAAATAGCTTTCGCCCCGATGGATGGATTGGCGCGGTGCATTCCTGCTCAGCAGGGCAGTAATCGTCGTCATGGCGGCAACCTCGGTCTTTATACCATTTCCCGATAGATATTGGTCTTTTGTTTGAACATACTGTCCAGTAATTTTAACCAGTTATGACAGATAATCGGCCTCCTGCAAATCGGGATTTGGTATTAGAACATCCTCAGGATCAGCGCGGCGCATCGCAGGAAATCGCTGGCGATTGTCAAACCGATAGCCATCCAGTCAATGCCGCGCCTCTTGCAAACATTCACCCAGCTTAACCTGATGGGAGCGCCAGAACCGGCGCGCTGGGCAACCCGGCTACCAAGTCGCCGGATTTCTGATAGTCTTCGCCTTTTCCAGCTGTCCCCGCCTGTTCGGACCCAACGATGACTCTGCTTCCTCGCATCCGCATCAAGATTTGCGGCATTACCCGTCCCGAAGACGGGGTGATGACGGCGCGACTGGGCGCAGACGCCATCGGACTGGTGTTTTATCCACCCAGCCCCCGGTTCGTCAATCCGGAGCAGGCCCGACAGATCATCATGGCCTTGCCACCGTTCATCACCACGGTCGGGTTGTTCGTGAACGCGGAGCCGGCGACGGTGCGGGCCGTTCTGCGCGTGGTTCCATTGACGCTGCTGCAATTTCACGGCGACGAAGAACCCGACTACTGCGCTGCATTTAGCTGGCCTTATCTCAAAGCGGTGCCGATGGGCGCTGGAGCTGACGTGTACGACTATGAACAACGGTTTGCGACCGCAGCGGGTCTGCTGCTGGACAGTCATGGCGGCGCCCAAACCGGCGGTTCCGGGCAAGGTTTCGACTGGGCGCGGATTCCCGCTGAACGGCATAAGCCGCTGATTTTGGCCGGGGGACTGCATCCCGGCAATGTCGCCGCCGCGATCCGGCAAGTGCGCCCGGAGGCGGTCGATGTCAGCAGCGGCGTTGAAGCCGCGAAAGGGGTCAAGGATGGCGCATTGATCCGCGCATTTTTGCAAGGGGTAAACGATGGTGAAAACAATGCGTAACCCGGTAGATTTCAGTCAGTTTCCCGATCAGCGCGGCCATTTTGGCCGTTATGGCGGGCGGTTTGTCGCCGAAACGCTGATGGAAGCGCTGCACGAACTCGATGAGGCGTGGCGAACCTGCCGCAGCGATCCCGAATTTCTGGCGGAACTGGACCTTGATCTGGCGCGCTACGTGGGTCGCCCGACCCCGCTCTATCACGCGGAACGCTGGAGCCAAAAGCTCGGCGGCGCGCAGATTTATCTCAAGCGCGAAGACCTGAACCACACGGGCGCGCACAAGATCAACAACACGGTCGGGCAAGCGCTGGTGGCGAAACGGATGGGCAAGACCCGTCTGATCGCTGAAACCGGCGCCGGTCAGCACGGCGTCGCCTCTGCTACGGTCGCTGCCCGGCTGGGCATGGAATGCGTGGTCTACATGGGCGCGGAGGACATTCAGCGTCAGGCGCTGAACGTCTACCGGATGCGGCTGCTGGGCGCGACCGTGCAACCGGTGACGTCCGGCTCGCGCACCCTCAAGGATGCCCTGAACGAGGCGCTACGGGACTGGGTCGCCAACATCGACAACACCTTCTATATGATCGGCACGGTGGCCGGCCCGCATCCTTACCCGTTGATGGTGCGTGAATTTCAGGCAGTGATTGGCCGTGAGGCCCGCGAGCAGATGCTGACCGATTACGGGCGCCTGCCCGATGCGCTGGTCGCCTGTGTTGGCGGCGGCTCCAACGCGATTGGCCTGTTTCACCCGTTCCTGAATGACGCGGAAGTCGCCATTTACGGCGTCGAAGCCGCCGGGTTGGGCATTGAAACGGGCCATCATGCAGCGACTCTCTGCGCGGGGCGGCCCGGCGTGTTGCACGGCAACCGCACCTATTTGCTCAATGACGCCAACGGCCAGATTACCGAGACCCATTCGGTGTCCGCCGGACTGGATTATCCCGGCGTCGGCCCGGAACATGCCTGGTTGAAAGACATTGGCCGGGCGCATTACGTCGCCGTCACCGATGAACAAGCGATTCAGGGTTTCCACGATCTGACCCTTACCGAAGGCATCATTCCAGCGCTGGAAAGCAGCCACGCCTTGGCTTATGTGACGCAACTGGCCCCGACCCTGCGCCGCGATCAAAGCATCGTGGTCAACCTGTCCGGGCGCGGCGACAAGGATATTTACACTGTTGCTGCGCTGGAAGGCATTCAACTTTAAAGAGTTTTCTCCGAATGAATCGTATTGCCCGCCGTTTTCAAGACTTGCGCCGCACTGGCCGAAAGGCGCTGATTCCCTACATTACCGCCGGCGATCCCCGTCCGGCATTGACCGTGCCGATGTTGCATACCCTGGTGGAGGCCGGAGCAGATTTGCTTGAGCTGGGCGTGCCCTTTTCTGACCCGATGGCCGACGGCCCGGTGATTCAGAAAGCCTGTGAACGGGCGTTGAGCCACGGCATGTCGCTGCGCGGCGTGTTGGAGCTGGTGCGCGAGTTTCGCCAGACTGATAGCGAGACGCCGCTGGTGCTCATGGGCTATTTGAACCCGATTGAAAGTTTCGGCTACGAAGCCTTTGTCGCCAGCGCTGGCGCGGCGGGAGTAGACGGCGTACTGACCGTCGATCTGCCTCCGGAAGAAGCCGCGGAACTGGCCGAACCGCTGATGGCCGCCGGCATTGATCCGATTTTTCTGCTGGCTCCGACCAGTTCCGCCGAACGGATTCGCCAGACTGCCCCTTTGGCTCGCGGCTATCTTTACTACGTTTCGTTAAAAGGCGTGACGGGTTCTGCGATCATTAATGTTGATGAAGTCGCCAACAAGCTGGCTCAGATTCGCGCCCTGACTGATTTGCCGTTGGGGGTTGGTTTTGGCATCAAGGACCCGTTTACCGCCGCCGCAATTGCTCAAGTCGCTGATGCGGTGGTCGTTGGCAGCACTCTGGTCAGCAAAATGGCGGAACTGGCGGATGATCCGGAGTCCATGCGTCGGGAGGTTGGCGCGATGATCGCCGCTATGCGTCTGGCGATGGATGCCAAAGATTAAAGGAGCTTTGGCTTGTGATTTTTCAGCGTCTTCTGTGGATAAAAATCAGTTGATTCTCCTATGAGTTGGTACGAAAAGCTCGTTCCCTCCCGCATCCGCACCGACGGCCGCAACAAGCATCAAATGCCCGAGGGTTTGTGGAGCAAGTGCGATGAATGCAGCGCCGTTTTGTATCGCGTTGAACTGGATCGCAATCTGCAGGTATGTCCAAAATGCGGTCATCACATGTATCTGGGCGCCCGGAAACGGTTGCGGAGCTTCCTTGATGAAGGCGAGTTGACCGAAATCGGCGATGATATTGAACCGACCGATTTCCTCAAATTCAAGGACGGCAAAAAATACAAGGATCGCCTGATTCAGGCGCAAAAAACGTGTGAAGAAAAGGACGCGCTGATCGTATTGCGCGGCCTGCTTAAAGGTATGCCGGTCGTGGCCGCCGCCTTTGAGTTTGCCTTTATGGGCGGTTCAATGGGTTCAGTGGTTGGCGAGCGCTTTGTCCGCGCCGCTCAGGCCGCCTTGCATGAACATATTCCGTTCATCTGCTTTACCGCCAGCGGCGGCGCGCGCATGCAGGAGGCGCTGGTGTCATTGATGCAAATGGCCAAAACCAGCGCGGTGCTGGCCCGCCTGTCCGAACACGGCGTGCCCTATATTTCGGTGCTGACCCATCCCACGACCGGCGGCGTTTCCGCCAGTCTGGCCTTGCTCGGCGATTTGAATATTGCTGAACCCAAGGCGCTGATTGGCTTCGCCGGACCACGGGTGATTGAACAGACCGTGCGGGAAAAACTGCCGGAAGGCTTTCAGCGCAGCGAATTTCTGCTGGAGCATGGCGCGATTGACCTGATTGTGGATCGCCGGGAATTGCGCGACCGTTTGGCGGCGCTGCTGGCGATACTGACCGGCTGCAATGCGCCAGGATAAATGGACGGCTCGGAACGCCGTTTCTTGATCAAGAATCCGCTTCAGTCTTCAATCCTGAATCACCAAGTCCTAATCCCTGTCTCCTTCTGAACATGCGCTTCGCCACACTCAACGATTGGCTGGACTGGCAGGAAACCCTGCATCCCAAAACCATCGATCTCGGTCTGGATCGGGTAAGAACCGTCTTGCGGCGACTGGAACCGGAACCGCCGTCTTTTATCGTGATTACGGTCGGCGGCACCAATGGCAAAGGCTCCTGTGTCGCCATGCTGGAAGCGATTTTGTGCGCCGCCGGTTACCGGGTGGGCGCTTACACTTCGCCGCACTTGCTGCGCTATAACGAACGCATCCGGATCAATGGGCAGGATGTGGAAGATGACGCGCTGTGCCAAATCTTCGCCCGCATTGATCAGGCGCGGGGCGATCAATCCCTGAGCTATTTTGAATTCGGCGCATTGGCCGCCCTGGAGTTGTTTCACCAAACCGGCGTCGCGGTCGCCGTGCTGGAAGTCGGACTGGGCGGACGGCTGGATGCGGTCAATGCCCTCGATGCCGACGCCGCGCTGGTCGTCAGCATCGGCCTCGATCACACTGATTGGCTGGGACCGGATCGCAACAGCATTGGCTACGAAAAGGCCGGCATTTACCGACTTGGCCGCCCGGCGATCTGCGCCGATCCCGACCCGCCCCAACGGCTGCTCGACACGGCAAAACAGATCGGCGCAAATTTGCAGCGGGTAGGCCGCGACTACACCTTTACCCGCACCGGCTCCACCTGGCGCTGGGAGTCAGAACAAGTCCGGTTCGATGGCCTGCCGCCGCCAGCGCTGGTCGGCGCACACCAGATTGGCAACGCCGCCGCCGTGCTGATGACCTTGATCAGCCTGCGCCAGCAGTTGCCGGTTTCGTTCAGCGCCATCTGCGCCGGTTTCGCTCAGGTTCAACTGCCTGGACGGTTTCAGATCATTCCTGGTGAAGTTGAGTGGATTCTCGACGTTGCCCATAATCCGCCCGCCGCCGCCATCTTGGCGGACAATTTGCGAACGAGACCTTGCAGCGGGCGGACGTTAGCCGTTTTCGGCCTCTTGGCCGACAAGGATGCGGATGGCGTGATTCAGGCGCTGGCGGACAGCGTGGATGAGTGGTATACGGCAGCGCTCCCTGGACTACGTGGTCGCACCGATGCTGAACTGACCGATTTATTGATCGCCAGCGACAACCGGGCCTGGGCCGCCGGCGATGCAGTCAACGCTTGCCGGGCCGCCCGCCAAGCCGCGCAACCGGGCGACCGCATCGTAATTCTGGGATCGTTTCATGTCGTCGCGCCGGCGCTGGCCGCCCATCCGTGGCAACCTTATTCCCTCTTGCCGTTATCACCGGAGACCTGATTTGGACAACCGCCTGACCCAACGCCTGGTCGGCGCCGCCGTGATCGCGGCGTTGGCTGTCATCTTTGTGCCGGAAATGCTGGAACGGCGACCGCCGCCTGCGGCTCAGCCGGATCGGACGCCTGAATCCCCGACTTTGACCTTCTCTTCCCAACCC
>JAJHPN010000146.1 GCA_020890855.1 Candidatus Contendibacter sp.
CGGCTAGCGCTCTGGCTAATATCAAAGCCGCCAATTGGACGCTTGGTTCTATTAACCGGTATGAACTGTCGATATGGCAAGTCGGTTTGCAAAAGCGAATGAACTGGGCGCAACACGAATACCAGCGCCTGAAACAACTCCAGACGGTCAAAGCATCGCGGGGAGAACAGATCGGGATTGCCCGGCGAGTGAAAGCCATTTGCGACAATTTTCTGATTTATCACAACGAAGCGTTGAGTCTGTCCAGTCAAATGAGCCAGTTGAGTCTTGCTGCGACCAATGGCAGGGAAATTCCCGCTATCAATGCGCGGCAAGAACTCGAACGCTACGCCAATGAGGCTACCCAAATTATCCGGGGGCAATAGCCGAGAGGCCAAGCCATGCCCACGTTATCGTGCGGGTTTCAGACGACGCCGGCGCTCCTGGCCTGCACATCCGCGTGATAGGACGAGCGCACCAGCGGGGCTGAGGCGACGTGAGTAAAGCCCAGCGCCTCACCGAACGCCCGCAGTTGTTCAAACTCCTCCGGTGCGGCGTAGCGCTCTACCGGCAAGTGATGGATGCTCGGTTGCAGGTACTGGCCGAGGGTCAGCATTTGTACGCCATGCCCGCGCAAGTCGCGCATGACCGCACGGATTTCTTCGACCGTCTCGCCCAGCCCCAGCATCAGCCCGGATTTGGTCGGAATCAGCGGTCGCTGTTCCCCGAACCGCTGAAGCAAGGTCAACGAGTATTGATAATCAGCGCCGGGACGGGCCTGCCGGTACAAACGCGGCACGGTTTCCAGATTGTGGTTGAACACATCGGGCGGTTCCTGCTCCAGCAGATCCAGCGCGATCTCCATCCGCCCCCGGAAATCCGGGGTCAGGATTTCAATCACGATATCGGGTTGCGCTGCTCGCACCGCCCGGATGCACTCGGCAAAATGCGCTGCGCCGCCGTCGCGCAGATCGTCCCGATCCACCGAGGTAATCACCACATAGTTCAAACCCATGGCGGCGACGGTGCGGGCCAGATTAGCGGGTTCCTGCGGATCGAGAGGATGGGGCCGACCATGCCCGACATCGCAGAATGGACAGCGGCGGGTGCAAATATCGCCCATGATCATGAAAGTGGCCGTGCCGTGACCAAAGCATTCGCCGAGATTGGGGCAATTGGCTTCTTCGCAAACCGTGTGCAACTGATTATCACGCAGGATTTGCTTGAGGCGCTGCACTTCCGGCGTACCGGGAAACGGGGCGCGAATCCAGGTCGGTTTACGCAATCGCTGTTGCGGGTCAGTCGGCGTGATCTTGATGGGAATGCGGGCGACTTTCTCCGCGCCGCGCAGTTTTTCGCCGGGTGGGGGGATGGATTTGACGGCAGGGTCAAGAACGGTGAATTCGGCCATAAGCAGTTCCTGTCAGGGCGATAAAGCGGTTGAAGTCCGGTTTCTCCGGACTGTCGCACTCATGACCCTGATCCGTCAATTGACTGGCCGATCGTGGTATTGGCGCGGATTTCGTGTAAATCCTCGCCCTTGCGAATCTGCAACACCAGATTCCAGGCGCCCGGCAACGGTAACCGCACTTCGGCTTCATACACCCCGGGTGCGCGTTCGGTCAGATTGAACCCGACATCCAGTTTACTGCTGGACGAGCGCAGAAACTGCCCAGCCACCGCAGCGCCGGTCAATGGTTGGCCGTCGGGGGTCTGCACCGCCACCCGGAACACCGTCGGCTGCTTTGCCGCCGGATCGGTCAGCCAGCCCTTTTGCACTCGCCAGCCACGTTGCCGCTGTCGCTCCACCTGATGCAGATAGTCGTTGTACAGTTCCTCTTTCTGGTGGTAGTTGTGCGAAATCACCCCCGGAAACATTGAGCTTGTCGGCCCGCGCCCGCTGTCCGGCAACAACCAGCGCCCCAGCGAGGAGGTGAGTCCCTGTTCGGCGACTGTCACAAAGATCGCGCCGCTGACCACGACAAAGATGAAAAAGCCGCTGAGCGCCGCCGGTCCCCAATGCAACCCTTGGCCGGTGGAGCGGACGCTCAGGAGCATTCCGCACGCCAGTGAAGCCAACAGGTAAATCGCCAGGTGCATGGCGAAGATGTCGCCCCCTGGCCAGCGGATGATGCTGTAGGGGACATACAGGCCGACGGTGATCAGGGCGGTCACGGCGGCGGCCAGTTTGGCGCTGGTGCGGGTGAAGCGGATCAACGCCAGGTTGAGGGCAACAATTAACCCCGCGCCAACGGCCAGGCCCAGCAGCAGATCAGGCATCAGTCGTTATCCGGTAGATAAAACGGCACTTTGCGACGGATCGGTTCCGCCGTTGCGCCTTCCAGCGCCTCAATGATGAAGGTGACTTTAGCGCGTTCCATATCATCCTTCTCATTCTTTTCATGACCATCATTATCTTTGACCGCAACCGGTGGAACCCGGATGCGGGCCAACAGCTTGAGCCGCTCCTGTGGGGCCAGATCGATCCGGTCCATGCCATCCATGTCCAGCGTCGCACCGGCCAGCCCTTCAATGCGAACGCCCACGGTCATCGGCGCGGTTAGCTTATTGTTCAGCTTGATCTCGTAAGTATTGCGGATGCTGCCATCGGACAGCCGGGTGAATAACGGTTGGCGAATCTGCTCGACCATCGCGGTGTAGGGCGACCGGGTCACGACGCTCCAAATTAACACCGCAGTGGCGGCGGTCAGCACTACTCCATAACCAAAGGTTTTGGGTTTCAGCAAGGTAGTTTTCTTGCCATTCAGGGCGTTTTCCGAAGTGTAGCTGACCAGTCCCCGCGGCCACTTCTGGTTATCCATGACCACATCGCAGGCGTCAATGCACAACGCACAGGAAATGCACTGGTATTGCAGACCGTTACGAATATCAATCCCGACCGGACAGACCTGAACGCAATAACCGCAATCAATGCAATCGCCCACCCCTTGCGCCTGCCGCTCCTCGCGGGTTTTCAGCCCCTTGCCCAGTCTGGCCCGACCTTTCGGCCCTTCGCCGCGTTGCTGATCGTAGGAAATGATCAGCGTGTCATGGTCAAACATCGCGCTTTGAAACCGGGCGTAGGGGCACATATAAACGCAGACCTGCTCACGGGCCAGCCCGGCCATCACAAAGGTGGTCGTGGTCAAAAACAGGACGGTGAAATAGGCGGCGGAAGACGCCCGGCCCAGTAAAAAGTCCACCACCAGGGTCGGCGCATCCACCCAGTACATAGTAAAGGTCAGCCCGGTATAGAACGCGATCAATAACCAGATCGCGTAGGTGCCGCCAACCTTGATCAGCTTCTCCCGGCTCCATGCGCCCTTGCTCAACCGCAGCCGCGCCGGCCGTTCGCCCTGCACCCAATGCTCGATCATCATGTACAGGTCCGTCCACAGGGTCTGGAAGCAGAAATAGCCGCACCAGACCCGCCCGGCCAGACCGGTCACAAAAAACAGCAGAATGGCGAAAATAATCAGAACGCCCGCCAACCAGAAAATATCCTGCACCTGCACGGTCAGGCCGAAAATGTAGAAATGGCGACCCGGCAGGTCATACAGCACCGCTTGATCAGGCGCATTAGGCCGATCCCAGCGCAACCACGGCAGCACGAAGTAAACGAGATACGCCAAAACCAGAATGCCGGTTTTCAGGGTGCGGAAACGGCCCTTGACCGAGCGAGGGTGTATCGGAATGCGTTTTTGATAAAGTGGGACAGTTGGGTCAGACATGGCTCACCTGATGGGTGATTAAAATAGGCCGGAGTACTCGCAGAGGTTTTCATTGTGACTGTGCCGGTATCCGGCATCATTAACAATTATCAAGAATGGCGATTAAAAAATTGAAAAGCAAAAATCGCGTCGCCCATAAACGGCTCACCCCCTTGTCGGGGGGTGAGTCGAGTAGAACCGACGCTAAATCGACGCTACTGAGATGGCGATTATTTGCCGCCGCTCAACTGGTGAACATAGACCGCCAACAGCTTGATATCCGTCGGTGACAAACGGTTCTGCCAAGCAGGCATGATGCGGGTGTTATTGACGCCCTTGGCGACAAAACCGGCAATCTGCGCCTTCTTGTCTTGCAGGGTCTTTTGCGCCGGCACATTGACAATCGCCCAGATTTTATCGGTCAGGTTGGCCGATCCGACCGAAGCAATGCCTTTGCCATCCGCGCCATGACAGTAATAACAGCCGCCGATCTGGCCCTGAAAGATCGCCTTGCCGCGTTCTGACGCTTCGCTAGGTTTGGCTTCACTGGACAGGGTCAGGACATATTCAGCGACATCATCCAGTTGATCAGGCTTAAGCACCGCGCCAAACGCTGGCATGAAGCCTTTGCGGCCCAAGACCAGGGTTTCCTGAATTTTGTCGGTGCTGCCGCCCCACAGCCAATCGTTATCGGTGAGATTCGGATACAGGCCAACCACGCCCTGACCACCCTGGCCATGACAAGCCGCGCAGTTATCGCCGAATAATCCTTTGCCCACTGAGCGTACGAATTCCATGATCTGTGGGTCTTTGACGATTTGCTCGGGGGTAGCCGCCTGCACCTTGGCTAGCATTTCCTTGCGCTTGGGGTCATTAGCCGCCTGACCCAAATCCTCCAGCAGCAGCGCCCGAGTGTTCCAAGGCTGATCCTTCTTTTCCAGCAACTTGCCGCTGGCTTTGTCGGTAATCGTGTAATCCACCGTGCCATAGCCCTTGAGCCAACCTTTACCCATCGGCCACGAGGGATAGACGAACCAGTACAGAATCGAAAAAATCACGGTTCCGTAGAAACACCACAGCCACCAGCGCGGCAAGGGATTGGTGTACTCCTGAAGATCGCCGTCCCAGGAATGGCCGGTAGTCTGAACCGCGCCGGTTTTTTGTTGCGGATGCTGCATATTGTCACTCATTGTCCATTCACCTTGCGGGATTGGGGATGGCGCTCCACCGGCGAAGCGTCGAGCCGGCATGGTTCATCGTCATCGAATGGAATGTTCTTATAGGACTCCAGCCGCTGGGCGCGGCGCTTGTCGGCGAAAACGTAAATCAGAACACCGCAAAACGCGCCAAAAAACAGGACCAGCGCCAAGGGTTTGGAGTTATCCATACGGGTAAACCACATCAGCCAGTCGAACATCGGACTGAGCCTCCATCGAGCCCCCCGGGACGCCGGGGGACCCGGGTTCAGGTTTTAGCGGAACCGGGCGAAGTAGCCTTCGTCGTATTGGGTGAAATCCACCATCGTGCCCAATACTTGCAGATACGCGACCAGCGCATCCATTTCAGTAATCCGGGCCGGATTGCCATCAAACTCCCGGTCACGAGCCTGTTTCAGCAGGGTGTCCTGGGCCTGGTTAATGTCCAGCAGATCCGCAGTCGCCTTGCCAAAGGTCTTAACATTACGGTCGTATTCCGCCTGGGTCACGGAATAGGGAACGCCCGTCCAGCGCAAGGCTCGCATCCGTCCAACGATGTCGGAATAGTCCAGATCAGTCTGCAACAGCCAAGGGTAGTTGGGCATGATGGACTGTGGCACCACCGAACGCGGCGCGTTCAGGTGCTGCACCTGCCATTGGTTGGAGTACTTGCCGCCCACCCGCGCTAAATCCGGGCCCGTGCGCTTGGAACCCCACTGGAAGGGATGATCGTATTGCGACTCCGCCGCCAGTGAATAATGGCCGTAGCGCAGCCATTCGTCGCGAAACGGGCGAATCTGCTGGGAATGGCACAGGTAGCAACCCTCGCGGATGTAGATGTCGCGGCCCCGCAGTTCCAGCGGCGTGTAAGGCCGCACCGCGCCCTTCACGTCCTCGACCGTCTCGTTGATGTAGAACAGCGGGACAATTTCAACCAGCCCGCCGATGCTGATCACCACCAGGATCAACAGCAACATCAGGCCGGAGTTAGTTTCGATCTGTTCATGTCTCATGGCAATGACTCTCCCCGCGCCTCAGGCTTGCGCCGGTTTGGCCGACAATTGGGTTTCAGCAGCCGGTTGGCGCCGGGCGATGGTCATCGCCATGTTGTAGACCATGACCAAGACTCCGGCGACGAAGAATGCGCCACCCAGCGCACGCCATACATACGGGGTATGCATGAATTCGACGGTTTCGATAAAGGTGTAGGCCAGGTTGCCGTAATCATCAAAGCTGCGCAGCATCAGACCCTGACCGATGCCGGCGACCCACATTGAGGTGATGTACAGCACGATGCCGATGGTCGCGAGCCAGAAGTGAACGTAAATCAGGGTCTGGCTGTACATCTTGGAATCCCACAACCGGGGAATCAGATGATAGAACGAGCCAAAACTGACCAGCGCCACCCAGCCCAACGCCCCGGAGTGAACGTGGCCAACCGTCCAGTCGGTGTAATGGGACAGGGCGTTGACGCTCTTAAGCGACATGAGCGGCCCTTCAAAGGTGGACATGCCGTAGAACGACAGCGAGGTGATCAGGAACAGCATGACCGGATCGGAACGCAGTTTGTCCCAAGCGCCGGACAGGGTCATGATCCCGTTGATCATGCCGCCCCACGAGGGCATCAACAGAATGACCGAAAAGGTCGCCGCCAGCGTCGAGACCCAGTCAGGCAGCGAAGTCCAGTGCAGGTGATGGCCGCCGGCCCACATATACAGAAAGATTAACGCCCAGAAGTGGATGATCGACAGCCGATAGGAATAGACCGGCCGGCCCGCCTGTTTTGGCACAAAGTAGTACATCATGCCGAGGAAAGCGGCGGTCAGGAAAAAGCCGACCGCATTGTGGCCGTACCACCATTGGGTCATCGCGTCCTGCACCCCGGCGAACAGACTGTAGGACTTGGTCAGGCTAACCGGCACCGCCAGGTTATTGAAAATGTGCAACAAGGCCACTGCGAGGATAAAAGCCAGATAGAACCAGTTGGCGACGTAGATGTGCGGTTGGGTGCGACGACGCAGGGTTTCAACGTACACCACAAAGTAGGAGACCCACACCAGGGTAATGGCGATGTCCAGCGGCCATTCAAACTCGGCGTATTCACGGCCTTGGGTGATGCCTAACACATAAGTCAGCACGCCCAGCGCCACACCGCCCGTCCAGCCCCAGAAGGTAAACTCGGCTAGCCACGGAAAGGCCAGTCGCGCCTGACTGGTGCGCTGCACAATATAGTAGGAGGTGGCGAACAGTGCGCTGCCGCCAAACCCGAAAATGACCATTGTGGTGTGGGTTGGGCGCAGCCGTCCGAAGGTCAGTTGGGGAATATCGAAATTAAGGAACGGCCAGGCCAGTTCGCTGGCGATATAGACGCCAACGGACATGCCGAGCACTGCCCAGATCATCGCCATAATCGTAAACCGGCGGACGATGCTGTAATTGTATTGCTCGGCCGGCAACGCTGAGCTTTGGGCCATATCTAAGTCTCCTTAGCAAGCCATAGAGGATGTTTTGTGGTTATTTTCCGAATAAGGGACATCGGGATTGAAAACAGCATCTGGGGTGATTCCGGACGCTCATTGCGGCAAATTGTCACGGGGCATTCTACTAAGGTTGTTAGGGTTTATTCAATTAGCGCCGATTCATGGCGGGGAACTTTTCGCGTCGATGACAAAACATCCGATCCGGATAAATTGGCTGACACTTATGGTGAACGGCGGCGCAGTTGCGATAGCGGGAAGAACGCCGGATCGTCAGCTTTAGGGCGGGACGAGTTCGCGAGCGATCCCCAGGCATGGCCGTAGACCACTTCACAGGTCGCGGGCAGCGCGCCGTCAGCCCGGCGCAACCGTTCATACGCTTTGCGCATCGCCCGCAGCCGGCCCTTGCCGGTCAGACCGGGAGCGCGGCCGGCGGTGACATTGCCCGCGCCCAGCATTTTCAAGTCGCGCATCAACCCGGCAGTGTCTGGATAGGTCAGGGTCAGCCGCTCCACATCCATCACCGGCTCGGCCAACCCGGCCCGCAGCAGCGCATCGCCAATATCATGCAGGTCGAAGAAGGCGTTGATGTGGTTATAACGGTCGGCGGCGGCCCAACTGCGCCGCAACTCGATCAGACTGTCCGGTCCCAAAGTGCTAAACAGCAGCGCCCCGCCCGGTTTGAGCACTCGGTCAAACTCGGCGAAGACCTGATCCAGATCGGGATACCAGGGCAGGGTCAGGTTGGAAAAAATCAGGTCGCAACGCGCGTTGGCGATGGGCAACGCGCCCGCTTCGGCGACTGCGCCATACAGGGTGCGAAACCACGGGGCGCGTTTCCCGGCTTTCGTCACCAGCGCCGGGGCCAATTCCAGCCCGATCACCCGCGCCTTGCGGTACTTCTTCATCAGCCGCGCGGTGATTTGGCCGGCGCCGCAGCCCACATCGAGAATGATCTCCGGGGTGAGTTTCAGGCAATCGAGTCGCTCCAGCAGCCGTTCGCCCACTTCGCGATGCAGAAAGGCCGCTTCATCGTAATGAGCCGCCACCCGTTGCAATGCCCGCCGCCGCAGGGTCAAATCCAGATCAAATGGCTGTCCTTCGCTCTCGTCACGCATCGAGAAACGCCCGCAGTTCGGCAATGAAAGCCGGCAAATGGGAGAAAAATGGCGCATGACCCGCGCCGGGAAAAATATGCAAGCGGGCGTTCGGCAGCCGTTCAAGCATCGCCGCGCCCGCCGCCGCCGGGGTCAGTTGATCGCGTTGCCCCATCAGCAGCAGGGTCGGAACCTGAATCCGGGGCAATTCGGCTCGCAAATCGGCGCTTTCCAGGATTGCCAGGCCATCGCCCAGCGCCGCCGGATCGGGTTCGCCGTGCTGAAACAGCAGCGCCTTGAGTTGGCGATACTGATCGCTGGCGTGGTCGCTGCCGTGGACTTCCAGGGCGATGAAGCGCTTGAGCACGGCGCGGTGGTTCTGACGCAATTCCTCGGCAAAGCGGCGCAGCACTGGTAAAGCGACCGCGTGCGGCCAGTCCGGGCGCTGGGTGAAACAGGCGGTGCTGTTGACCAACGCCAGCCGGTTGACCCGCTCCGGCATGGTCAACGCCGCCTGTTGCGCGACCAGCCCACCCAGCGACCAGCCGACCCAGACCGCTGGAGCGGGAACTGCCGCCGCGACGGTCTCAGCCAACACCGGGAGGGTGAGGCCGGCGCCGAAACCCCGACTGTAACCATGACCGGGCAGGTCGACGACCGTGACCCGGTAGTCATCGATCAACGTCTCGGCGACATTTTCCCAGACCCCGGAATGCATTCCCCAGCCATGCGCCAGCACCACCTCCGGCCCCGCGCCGGCGGTGTGAACGTAGAGGGTTGGCAAATGGTCGATCAAGCGGTTTCCACCACCGGAATCTTGCCGATCTTCATTCGCCATTCTTTCGGCCCGGTTTTGTGGACGCTGGAGCCTTGCGAGTCGACCGCCACCGTCACCGGCATATCCTTGACCTCGAATTCGTAGATCGCCTCCATGCCCAAATCGGCGAAGGCCAGCACCCGCGCCGCCTTGATCGCCTTGGACACCAGATAGGCCGCGCCGCCGACCGCCATTAAATACACCGCCTGATTATCCTTAATCGCGCTGATGGCGACATCGCCGCGCTCGGATTTGCCGATCATCCCCAGCAAGCCGGTCTGTTCAAGCATCTGCCGGGTGAACGAGTCCATGCGGGTCGCCGTCGTCGGGCCAGCCGGACCCACCACTTCATCGCGCACCGGATCGACCGGGCCGACGTAGTAGATAAAGCGGCCGGTGAAATCGACCGGCAAGGTCTGCCCGGCGCTCAACATATCGGTCATGCGCTTATGGGCGGCATCACGGCCGGTCAGCATCTTGCCGTTGAGCAGCAGGACTTCGCCCGGTTTCCAGGTGGCGACTTCTTCGCGGGTTACGGTCGCCAGATCCACCCGACGGGCATTGGCCGGGGCATAGGTCAGCTTCGGCCAGTCGTCCAGACTGGGCGGCTCCAGCTTGGCCGGGCCAGTACCGTCGAGGTGGAAATGGACATGGCGGGTAGCGGCGCAATTGGGCACCAGGGCAATCGGCAGATTGGCGGCGTGAGTTGGGTAATCCAGCACCTTGACATCCAGCACGGTGGTCAATCCGCCCAGACCCTGCGCGCCAATCCCCAGCGCGTTGACCTTCTCGTAAAGCTCAATCCGCAATTCTTCGGCGCGATTGGCCGGGCCACGGGCGATCAGGTCCTGAATATCGACCGGAGCCATCAGCGATTCCTTGGCCAGCAGCAACGCCTTTTCCGGAGTGCCGCCGATGCCAACGCCGAGAATGCCCGGCGGACACCAGCCGGCGCCCATGGTCGGCACCGTCTTCAATACCCAATCCACCAGATTGTCGGACGGGTTGAGCATGGCGAATTTGGACTTGGCTTCGGAACCGCCGCCCTTGGCCGCACAAATAACTTCCAGATGGTGGCCAGGCACGATTTCGTAATGCACGACAGCGGGCGTGTTGTCCTTGCTGTTCTGGCGCTTGCCGGCCGGGTCGAGCAGCACTGAAGCCCGCAGCTTGTTATCCGGGTTCAGATAAGCGCGGCGCACACCTTCGTTGACCATCTCCTGCACGCTCAGAGTCGCTTCCCAACGCACGTCCATGCCGACCTTCAGGAACACCAGGGCAATGCCGGTATCCTGGCAGATGGGCCGATGACCCTCAGCGCACATCCGGGAATTGATCAGAATTTGGGCGATGGCGTCTTTGGCCGCCGGCGATTCTTCGCGCTCGTAGGCCGCGGCCAGCGCCTTGATGTAGTCCACCGGGTGGTAATAGCTGATGTACTGAAAGGCGTCGGCGATGCTCTGGATAAAGTCTTCCTGGCGGATGACAGTCATGATGCTGAAGGCAAGATCTTCTTGGCGGATGATGGCCATGTTGTACTCCCACAGGTGATTCAAAAAGACTATTTAAAAGTTGAAGATTAATGACCCGATTACTGCCGCTCGTTGTGACCGTGGTGAGCAATGGTTTTTTCGGTAAAGAGATAATCTTTCAATTCTTTATCGAAAGCCGGGTCTTGCCGGCGAATCCATTCCAGCACCATCGCTGCGTGTTCTTTTTCTTCGTCCCGGTTGTGGGCGAGAATGGCTCTCAAATCCTGATTCTTGCAGGCGTCCACCCGCTGGTTGTACCAGTCCACTGCTTCCAGTTCTTCCATCAGGGAAGTGATCGCCCGGTGCATGTCGCGGGTGGCGTCAGACAGCTCATTAATTGGTTCGTGATAGCCTTCGTTCGCCATTTGGCGTTTCTCCTCGGTTGGGTTGTAAATTCCGCTCAACGATCAGGTGGCGTTGCCCTGGATGGCGCGGGCAGCGCCGGCTCCGCTGCCGGTTCACGCCCTGACTCCAGCAACCGCCTCGCCACCTTTGAGCCAGTTAAATCAACGAGTTGCTTCAAGGTCGGCACTCGCAGCATCACACCGACTTTCAGGCTGTTCATATCGCCAGGTTTGGAAAACGCCTGCGGATTGACCATAAAGAGCGCGCTCATCATGACATCCTTGCCGATGGCCGGATCCGGGCGAACCTTGGTGGCGATGCTCCAAAGATGTTCGTTGGCGGACACTGGGCCGTACTGATCGCCGCCTCGATACACAATCGGCGCGACGGGCTCTGCGATAGCTGGCGACGGCGCTTCAGCAACCGGACTGGCTGGCTCAATCATCGGCGGCGCTTCGACAGCCGGACTGGTCATTGCTGCTTCGGGCGGCGCTTCGACAGCCGGACTGGTCATTGCTGCTTCGGGCGGCGTTTCGACAGCCGGACTGGTCATTGCTGCTTCGGGCGGCGCTTCGACAGCCGGACTGGCTAGTTCAATCGCGGGCGGCGCTTCGACAGCCGGACTGGCTAGTTCAATCGCGGGCGGCGCTTCGACAGCCGGACTGGTCATTGCTGCTTCGGGCGGCGCTTCGACAGCCGGGCGGGCGGGCTCAATCACCGGCGGCG
>JAJHPN010000199.1 GCA_020890855.1 Candidatus Contendibacter sp.
TCCGCATGACCAGCCGGACGCAGGGGCGACAGGCGCAGTCGGCGTGACTGGAGCCGGAGTCGGCGCGGGCGGCGCGGGCGGCGCTACAGACGCCGACGGTGCTGCTGGCGTGGCGGTCGCACTGGCCTTGCCGAAAATCGCGGCGTAGTCCTCCACGAAGCGGTTGCCCCGGCCCTGAATCGCCTTGATGCGGCGGTTGCGCTCGACTTCCCAAGCGTCCGGCGGGTCCTGCCGGCTCTAGGCGGTGAACAACTGTTCGTCCTGGCGGGACAGGTTAAAGCCGTAAGTGTCGGCCATGTAGAACATCGTCCGGGCGATGTCCCCCATCACCAGTAATTCCCGGTCTCTTTGTTATATCTAAATGATTTATAAAGGTATTTTTTATTAAACGCCTTTTAATTTTTGAGAAAAAACGCTTATAAATCAACTACAAAGCAAGAGACCGGGAATTGCTGCCCCATCACCGATTCCGGCGGTTCCACCCGGCGAATGCTGCTATCCACCTCCATGTTGCAATTCCCGAACTCCTGTTTCTCACCAGGAATCATCCCCCAGTTGAAATCACTGCGCTTGCCGTTGACCTCGCCCACTGCCGGAAGCAGATTAAACAAGTCATTGTGAGCGGCGTTGAATACTGGATCAACCCGTTCGCAGCATTGCCGACCTGAGAGTGTTTTACCGTCGCTCTTGACGCATTCCGGAAAATCGCGTGGCGAACGCCAGCACGGACGAAAATTGCCGAACTGAGCGGCCGGGAAAATATGCTCGGCCTCAATCCGTTGAGCGCGGGGAATGTCGGCCAAGGCTTCAAGGCCACAACTGCTGAGATCAACTTTGCGATCAGGACTGTAAGTGCAGCCGCAGTAGAACGTGACCCGATGATCGGCATAGATTTGTCCGTACAGGATTTTCTTGGCCGCTTCAAAGGAACCAGGCGATTTCGGTAAGGTACCGGGAGGTGAGGCGGTAGTTGGCGGCGTGACCGGCGCGGGCGGTGTGGTGGTGGTCGATATGGGCGGGCGTTCCGTCGGCGGGGCGGACGGTTTTCCATGAAACCAGTCGGTTTTGATTCCCAGGGCGGCGAGAACCGCCAAGGCGACTGAGGCGAGAATGCCGGTCAGGGTTTTCGGAAAGGCGGAAGTGCGGGAGCGGGAGCGTTGGGCCATGCGTGCAGTCCAGTGTTTAATGAAGGGACTACACTGTATCAAACCGTTCCTTGGCCTCTGGCCCTGGAGCAGCCTGACGATGCCCGATTTGGCTCTGCTGTCCGGCGGAGACCGAATGTCTTCGGGTGGCATGGGTTCGACACGATGCCGATTCTCGCGGACTTCGCCCGCCTTCGCCCGACCTGAGAAGGCGCCACCTACCCCACTGAAAGGCAGTCCACCATGGCCCAAGATATCGAACCCAACCCCCCGGCGCTGGCGCTGGGCGAGAACGCCCGGCTGTGCAACTTTGCGACGAACAGCAGTCAGCTCCTGTTGTCGCACCAGCGCTGGATTACCGGCCATGCCATTTTTGCCTTGCGAGCTGCGCCGGAGACGCATATCCGCCTCGCCGGCATCGCCAGCCGCCTGGGCAGCGCCCATCACAACGAGCGGCTCGCCTTCAACCGCGCGCAAGCGGTCGGGGACTTTATTGAACAGCAGATGCAAAAGAGTTTGCGGAACCTGGAAATCGCCGGCTACGGCGAGTCAATTTCCGCTGGCGCGGCCCGCAATGACGACGGCTATTATCGCGCCGTGATCGTGGTGGTTTCGCCGTTTCCGGCGCCACTGCCGGCTTATCTGATGCCGCTACGGAACATCAAGAAACCGCCGGATGCGCCTTTTAATCGGCTCTCGCTGGCGAAAAAAAGCCAACTCGTCCCGATTCTCAAACTCATCAATCCTCTCACCAGTGCGCAGTATGGACTCCTGCTCGATGGCTGGTTGCGAACGGCGGCGACGGACGCGGCGCTCGTCCAAGTGCTCAAGGGCATTAATCCCCTCACCAGCAGCGCGTATAGCCCGCTGCTCGACGCCTGGGTTCGCCAGCCCGGAAGTATCCAGCAACTCGTGACTATTCTCCGGTCGATCAATCCCACGACCGTCGCCGGTTACGGGCCGTTGCTCGACACTTGGCTCTCGTCGCGTGTTTAGAATAAGGGGGTGTAAGCCGGAACCCCCGAAAATTCCGTCCCCCCAATTCCAGCCCTGCCACGATCACATCCAGGTCGATGATCTGTCCGTCGTCACGGAAGGTGTAGTGCCCGTTGAGGTGAATGTGGTGCCACGCGGCTGGCGAGATTTTCTTAATCAGTGCCAGCGCCTTCGCGTTGCCGCTTGCCTCGTACTTGGCGAACAGCCGCGACAGGACGGCGGAATTGTAGAAGATGATCGCGTTGGCAATCAGCCGTGCGCATTGGTTGCTGATCTCGATTTCAATGTCGGTCCGGCCGGTGAGCTCCTTCTTGCCGCCGACTTGGGCGATGGCCGAGCGTAGCTGATGGTAGGACTCGATGCGGTTCTGCGAACGATGCACGTTGCGCTGCAACTGTGGGTCGCGCAGATAGCGCAGGGTGTAGAGGCTGCGGATCAGCTTGTCGAACTCGAAGATCGCCCGCCGCGTCGGGTTGGGCGCGGTGTAGGTGCACAGCTTGCGAATCAGGGTGCCCTGGATCATTTCCTTGAGGCCCAGCGTGGCGACGATCTGGTCGATGTGGGCTTTCTCGTCCACGATCGCTTGCCGATCGATCTGGCCGATGGGGCGAACCAGGCATTTCTCGTAGCGCGCCGGATCGTCGGCGCGGTAGAGTTGCTTTAGGTTCTGTTGACTTTTCATCGTAACCAAATCAGTACAGCGGCGAATTGGATAAAATTCAAAAAGCGACGAACCGTTTTATCGAATCGGGAAAAGACCCGGCGAAACTGTTTGAGCTTACCGAT
>JAJHPN010000120.1 GCA_020890855.1 Candidatus Contendibacter sp.
GGCAGCAACCGCCGCAGCGCCGTAAACAGATAGGTCGGCACGGTGACCGGATAGCGGGCCTGAGGCCGGGGGCTTTCCAGCGCATGAATCACCCGCTGCAACACCGCCTCCGGCGGCAAGGTGAACGGGGCGACGGGACCGGCCTTGAGTAGTCGGGCCTCCATCGCCGCATAGTTATCCCGATGGACGCTGGTTTCGGCTTGAACATGCCGTTGCCAGGCGGCGTGAGCGTTGTCGCGGAACCGGCTGAGAATCGGCCCCGGTTCGATCAGGCTAACGTGAATCCCGGTTCCCGCCAGTTCCAGTCGCAAGGCGTCAGCCAAGCCCTCCAGGGCAAACTTGCTGGCGACATACGCGCCCCGATAGGGAAACGCCACCAGCCCCAGCACCGAACTGTTATAGAGAATGCGCCCGCCGCCCTGCCGGCGCATCACCGGAATGATCTGGTTGGTCAATTCCTGCGCGCCGAACACATTGGTCTCGAACTGCTCCCGGAACGCCGCACGACTGACATCTTCCACCGCGCCCACCTGACCGTAACCGGCGTTATTGAACAGCGCCTCCAGCCGTCCCCCCGCGCGCTCCAGAATGTTCGCCACCGCCGCCTGAATCGAAGCCGAATCGCGCACGTCCAGCAGCAGGCTTTCCAACCCTTCGCCTTGCAGTCGCACTACATCCGCTGGTTGCCGGGCGGCAGCGAACACTCGCCAGCCCCGCGCTTTCAGGCCATGCGCGACGCAATGGCCGATGCCGGAAGAACAGCCGGTGATCAGGATGCCTTTACCGCTCATCATGGCTGCCGCGCTGCATTGCGTCATAATAAAACCACTTAAAATTCAACATTTTTATCAATTTTCCCCAGTTCTTAGAGCGGGTTGCAATAAAACTGACATATATTGGCAATATAAAAGCCGTCTTGCCGTAGTAGGGTTCGGACCGCATCATCAAAATAGCGATTTTTCCTCACGCCCTCACCTTCTGGAGATTTTCCGTGCTCAAGCAAAAACTGGTTCTTGCCCTGGCGGCAACGTTTGTCGTTACCGGCGCCGCCTACGCCCAGTCCGCTCGCGACTATATCAGTGTTGTTGGATCCTCCACTGTGTACCCGTTCACCACGGCGGTAGCAGAACAGTTCGGCAAGGGCAGCAAGTTTAAAACGCCCAAAGTCGAATCGACCGGCACCGGCGGCGGCTTCAAACTGTTCTGCGGCGGAGTCGGGGTGCAGTTCCCCGATGTGAGCGACGCCTCCCGCGCCATCAAAAAGTCCGAGATGGAAACCTGCGCCAAAAACGGCGTCACTGAGATTGTCGAAATCAAAATTGGCTTTGATGGCATCGTGATCGCCTCTTCCAAAAAAACCAAGCCGATGGCGCTGACCATCAAGGATATCTGGCTGGCCTTAGCCAAGGAAATCCCGGAACCCGGCACCGGTAAGCTGGCGCCTAATCCGTTTAAGACCTGGAAAGAGATCAATCCCGAACTGCCCGCCAGTAAAATCGAGGTGCTAGGACCGCCGCCGACTTCCGGCACTCGTGATGCTTTCGTCGAGCTGGTCATGGATCACGGTTGCAAGGAATTCGCCGCGATCAAGGAACTGGAAAAAGCCGATGAGAAGAAAGCCAAAACCGTGTGCCAAACAATTCGTGAAGACGGCGCGTTTATTGAAGCCGGCGAGAATGACAACCTGATCGTGCAAAAACTGGTCGCTAATCCCAATGCGCTGGGGATCTTTGGCTACAGCTTTCTCGAAGAAAATCTCGATAAAGTCCAGGGCGAGACCATCAATGGCGTCATACCTAATTTCGATAACATCGCCGATGGCAAGTATCCAGTGTCCCGGCCCTTGTTCATCTACATCAAGAAGGCCCACGTTGGCGTGATTCCTGGCATCAAGGAATTCATCACCGAATACACCAGTGAAAAGGCAGTGGGCGATGAAGGCTATCTCGGCAAGAAAGGGCTGATTCCGTTGCCCGACGCTCAGCGCAAGCAGGTTTCGGCTGACGCTAACAGCCTCAAGACCCTGGCCCCGTAACGGGAACCCTCCCGACTTTGTCCCTCGCGGCCGAATCTTAATTTCAGCCGTGGGGGCCATCTTCGCGTTCTAGCGGTGACTTCATGCAGTCTTTTCTCTTGCTTACGCTGATTCTGCTGAGCATCGGCGGCTACTATCTGGGCCGCAACCGCGCTTTTGCGGTCGCTGGCGGCCAGATTCGCCATCTGCACTCGCTGCCTAGCTTTTACGGTTCCTACACCGCGCTGTGGTGCGGTCTGCCGGCGCTGATCGTGTTCGCCGTCTGGGCGACGTTGCAACCGAGCGTCATCATTGATCTGGTAGTCTCCGGAATGCCGCCGGAATTGCGTAATTTGCCGCCCGATCAGTTGAATCTGGTGGTCAACGATCTCAAGAATCTAGTCAGTGGCAACATCGTCTCCAGTACGCCCGACGCTGCAATGCTGGACGCCGCCAATCGCTACCACAATCTGCAACTCATCGGTAATGTCTCGCTCTGGGTGGTGATCCTGACCCTCGCCATCGCCGGCGCCGCCTATGCCTGGCGGGCCATTTCCCCTAGCCTGCGGGCGCGAAACCGGGTTGAGCAGGTCGTCAATCTGTTGTTGATCCTCAGTTCGACGGTCGCCATTTTCACCACGATCGGCATCGTGTTGTCAGTGCTGTTCGAGTCGATCCTCTTTTTTCGCAAGGTGCCGATCACTGAATTCCTGTTCGGGACGCAATGGAGTCCGCAGACCGCCCTGCGCGCCGATCAGGTGGGTTCCTCCGGCGCATTTGGCTCCGTGCCGTTGTTCGCCGGCACCCTGCTGATTTCCGGAATTGCGATGGTGGTCGCCGTCCCGATTGGCCTGATGGCGGCGTTGTTCCTGTCGGAATACGCCACGCCGAAATTCCGCGCCGTCGCCAAGCCGGCGCTGGAAATCCTGGCCGGCATCCCGACCGTAGTGTACGGCTTCTTCGCCGCCCTGACCGTCGCCCCGCTGATCCGCGAGATAGGCGCGGCGATGGGTTTGCACGTCGCCTCGGAAAGCGCGCTGGCCGCCGGGCTGGTGATGGGCATCATGATCATTCCCTTCGTCTCCTCGCTGTCCGACGATGTGATCAACGCCGTACCGCAGTCGATGCGCGACGGGTCCTACGCCTTAGGCGCGACCAAATCGGAAACTATCACCCGGGTGCTGTTGCCCGCCGCCCTGCCCGGCATCGTCGGCAGCATCCTGCTGGCGGTGTCCCGCGCCATTGGCGAAACCATGATCGTGGTGATGGCCGCCGGGCTGTCAGCCAACCTGACCGCCAATCCGCTGGAGGCGGTGACCACGGTGACGGTGCAGATCGTGACCCTGTTGACCGGCGATCAGGAATTTGACAGCCCCAAAACGCTGGCGGCTTTCGCGCTTGGCCTGATGCTGTTCGTGGTCACGCTGATCCTCAACATCATCGCGCTGCATGTGGTGCGCAAGTATCGGGAGCAGTATGAATAAGCCAACGCCTGCCGCCGTTCCGGCGGCTTTCAACCGGGACATCAAGACCATCGTTAATGCCGGCCTCCAGCGCCGCCACGCCGCCGAACGGCGTTTCCGTAGCTATGGGTTGATCGCGATCAGCTTGGGGCTGCTGTTCGTAGTGCTGATGTTCGCCAACATTATCGCCAAGGGCTATCCGGCGTTCTGGCAAACCTACGTCCAGGTCCCGATCAGTTTCGATCCGGCGGTGATCGATCCACAGGGGATCCGTGATCCGGCCGCCATCGAGAGCGCCGATTACGCCGCGCTGGTTCGCGCCGGGATGCGTCGGATGTTTCCGGCGGTGGAGGGTCGCACCGAATTGCGGGCGCTGTACGCGCTGGTCAGCTCCGACGCCACCTATGAACTGCAACGCCGGATTCATCAGAACCCGGCCCTGATCGGCTCCAGCCAGGAGATCTGGCTGCTGGCCTCGGCCACGGTCGATACCTTGGTCAAGGGCAACATCGACCGCACCCTGGATGAGACGGAACGCTCGGTCAAGGACAACCAGATCGGTTGGGTGGACAAACTGCAAGCGACAGGCAAGATCGAGAAGCAGTTCAACACGATCCTGTTCAGTGGCGGTGATTCCCGCGAGCCGGAACAGGCCGGGATTCGCGGGGCGTTGATGGGGTCGTTTTACACCCTGCTGATCACCTTCCTGCTGTCATTCCCGATTGGGGTGGCGACGGCGGTGTATCTGGAAGAGTTCGCCCCGAAGAACCGCTGGACTGATCTGATCGAAGTGAACATCAACAATCTGGCGGCGGTGCCCTCCATCGTATTCGGGCTGCTGGGGCTGGCGGTGTTCATCAACTTCTTCAGCCTGCCCCGCTCCGCGCCGCTGGTCGGCGGGCTGGTGCTGAGTTTGATGACCTTGCCGGTGATCATCATCGCCGGGCGGGCGGCCCTGACCTCGGTGCCGCCGTCGATCCGCGAGGCGGCTTTGGGCATGGGCGCGTCCAAGCTGCAAATGGTCGGGCATCATGTGTTGCCGTTGGCCATGCCCGGCATGTTGACCGGTTCGATTATCGGCATGGCCCGCGCCCTGGGTGAATCCGCGCCGTTGCTGATGATCGGCATGGTGGCCTTCATCGTCGACGTCCCCAAGGGAATTATGGACCCCGCTACTGTGCTGCCGGTGCAAATCTATCTGTGGTCCGACCTGCCGGAACGGGCGTTTGTGGAACGTACCTCGGCGGCGATCATGGTGTTGCTGGCCTTCATGGTGCTGATGAACGGGCTGGCGATCATTCTCCGCAAGCGGTTTGAGCGGCGCTGGTAAGCTGTTTCTGCTCATTGCCCACCCATTCCATCACTGAGGTTTTGATCCCCATGAGCACCACGATCATTGAAACCAAGAGCGCGCTGGATACGGCGCTGAGACCCGCTGCTGAAGCAGGCAAGCAATCCAGCCTTGAAGTCACCGATTACGATAATCGGCAGACCGTCGGCGCCATCACCGTCGATCATCCAAAAATGGTTTGCCGGAATGTCAACGTCTATTACGGCGCAAAACAGGCGCTCAGAAATGTGGGCATCGACATTGGCGCCAACCAGGTGATCGCCTTCATTGGCCCCTCCGGTTGCGGCAAGTCCACCTTTCTGCGCTGTCTGAACCGGATGAACGACACCATCGTCACCTGCCGGGTCACCGGGCAGCTCAAGCTCGACGACGAAGATATTTACGCCCCGGTCATTGATGTCGTGCAGTTGCGGGCGCGGATCGGGATGGTGTTCCAGAAGCCCAATCCGTTTCCCAAATCCATTTACGAAAACGTCGCTTACGGGCCGCGTATTCACGGCATGGTCAACACCAAGGCGGAACTGGACGAACTGGTGCGGGCCAGCCTGGAGCGGGCGGGCTTGCTCAAGGAAGTGGACAAGCGGATGAATGATCCCGGCACCAGTCTGTCCGGTGGTCAGCAACAGCGGCTGTGCATCGCCCGGGCGATTGCGGTGAATCCCGAAGTGATTCTGATGGACGAACCCTGTTCGGCGCTCGATCCAATCGCCACCGCCAAGATTGAAGAACTCATTGACGAACTGCGCGAAAATTACACGATTGTCATCGTCACCCACTCCATGCAGCAGGCGGCCCGCGTCTCACAGCGCACCGCTTATTTCCACTTGGGCGACTTGATCGAGGTTGGCGAAACCGACCAGATTTTCACTAATCCCAAGCACAAGCTGACTGAAGACTATATCACCGGCCGCTTTGGCTGATCGGTGGCTGATTTTTGGCTAATACTGTCCCCACATTCGCGCATCCGACCGGAGTATTCCACTATGGCTATCAGTCAAGACGCCCATACCGTTAAGCAATTCGATCTGCAACTCGCCAACCTGCGTAATCTGGTGCTGGAAATGGGTGGGCTGACTGAGGATCAACTCAAACGGGCGGTTACCGCGCTCGACGAGGAAGACATGACCGCCGCCCGTGAGGTGATCTTCCGGGATCGGCTGGTTAACGGGATGCAGGCCAAGGCCGACGATGACTGCATCAACATCATCGCCCTGCGCCAACCGCTGGGCAGCGATTTGCGGATGATCATGTCGTTGGCCAATACCGTGACCGATCTGGAGCGCATCGGCGATGGGGCCAAGAAAATCTGCCGGATGGCCGTCCAAATCTACGACGGGGTCAGCAGCCCGCCTAGCGCCAAGTTGCTGCGCGATGTGACGCCCATTGCGGCGCTGGCGGCTGAAATGCTGCACGACTGTCTTGACGCTCTCGCCCGGCTGGATGTCGAGAAGGCGCTGACCATCATTCACAACGACGACGAACTGGATCAGGAATTCCAGTCAGCGTTACGGCGGCTGATTACCTACATGATGGAAGACCAGCGCACCATTGGCCATGCGATCAACGTGGTGTTCATCATCAAGGCGCTGGAGCGCATCGGCGATCACTGCAAAAACATCGCCGAACACATCGTCTATCTGGTCGAAGGCAAGAATGTCCAGCAACGCCGCAATCTGGATATGAGTTTGGCGATGTCGGCGCAGGACAAGTCGGAAACCTGATCGATCCAGCCGTGCCTGAAACCACTGGCGACGCTTCCGGCAACGTCCTTCCCGATTCCTGCCTCGCCCCCTGCTGCGCCTGCTGGCGGGTGCGTATTTTTTATGACCCTGATGGTTGATTCCATCAAAACCACGCTGAAGGATCGCGCTGCGACCCGGGGGTTGATTTGCGGCTTTGCGATGTGGCCGGAGCGGCGAATTCAGGATCTGGCCGGCGACGCGCTCGATGAGATTTTCAACCAGGCGCCGACCGCGATCTGGCTGCATTTCAACGCCCATATCAGCCAGGCCCGCGACTGGATTCAGCAGTGCGCACGGCTGTCGGATAACGCCCGCCAGTTCCTGCTGGAAACCGACGATCACAAGCGGTTAGAGCGGTCGGGGGAAAGTCTGACCGCCGTGATCAGCGATATCCGCTACGACTTTGGTTTTGATTTTGACCCGGAGCGGATCGCCACGCTGCGCTTCTCTCTGGATCAGCACAGCCTGATCAGCATTCGGCAGCAACCGTCCAGCGCCGCCGATCAGTTACGCACCGAGATCAGTCGGGGCCGCTATTTTGATAGCTCGGCCAAACTGATGATCCATCTGTTCGAGTCGCAGGCGGCGAAGCTGGAAGCCACGATCACGCGAGTCCGCACCACGCTGGATGACATTGAGGATTTGGCTCTGGCGGGGCAGATGCGCGGCCAGCAAGCGCAACTGGGGGTGATCCGCCGGCTGGCGGTGCGTTTGTACCATCACTTCGCGCCGGAACATCGAATGCTGCAACGCCTGAGTCGGCGACCGCCGACGTGGTTCAGCGACAGCGACCTGACCGATTTGCAGGATGTGGCGGAGGCGTTTCGGGAGCTGGTGGATGACCTGACCGAGGCGCAGGAGCGAGCCAAGCTGTTGCAGGAGGAACTCACCGCTCGGGTCGCCGAAGAAACCAATAAAAATCTGTATATTCTTTCGCTGTTTACCGCCCTACTGCTGCCGCCCACCCTGATCACCGGCATTTTTGGCATGAACGTGGCCGGATTGCCCGGTTTGCAGGATGAAACCGCGTTCTGGTGGGTGATCCTGAGCTTGGCGGCGGTGTCAGGGCTGATTCTGCTCGTGCTGTATGTGCGGCGGTTGCTGTGAAGTTTGCTTCCTGGTCAGATGATCGCCGATTCCCGCCTTGCTGGCGTCATGTAGCCGTCATTTTTCATTCACACCCCTGCAACTCCATCCGGTCAGCATACCGCGTTTATAGTCTTTTAGGTGATGACCTGAGGAGTAGGTAATGAACGTGAAGCGGAAACCATTGACTGCCGCGATCTTGACGGCTTTGGTCGCAACTGCCTGCAATAATAACGATAACGATAACGATACGCCGCTGACCCCGACGCTGACCTCGGTGGAATTCAGCGGGATGCCTGCGCCCAGCACCGATCAGGAGCGCGCCAGCGCCTATACCACGGCCAGCGTGACCTACGTGTACAGCGATGAGACCAAGAAGACCTCGGCGTTGAGTTTCAAGCCGCTTTACAGCAGCTTGGATGTCATCACCGGCGTCACTGGCGGCCAAGTCTACGACGTGAACGGCGCTGTGCTGCTCGACGATAACGGTAACCCGTTCATTGCCAACACGCCGGACGCTAACTCCCTACTTAAAGTGGAAGGCGCGCCAGCCACGGGCAAGGGCGGCAATCCGCTCTATCTGGTGACGCACTTCGAATATGTCTCAACCGATAGTTCAGTTCCGCCCAAGGATATGTACGGCAAGGCTCCGATGGCGATGAAGCTGTCCACCATCGATCAGAACCAGAGCAGTGGCGAACTGAGCGTAACGGCGTTAAAGAATATCAATATGGCGGGCATCCACGGGTTATGGATTCCCTGCGCCGGGTCGCTGTCGCCGTGGAACACCCATTTGGGCAGCGAAGAATACGAGCCGGACGCCCGCTGTCTGGAGACCAACACCTGCGCCGACCTGTATGGCAAGGATAGCTACATGGCGGCATTGACCTCGATGAATACCTATTTCGGTGACGCCACTACCGCTAAAGCCTACAACTACGGGGTATTGCCGGAAGTAACCGTCAAGGCTGACGGCTCCACCACGGTCGTCGCACATCGGGCGACGGGCCGCATCTCGCGCGAACTTATGCAAGTCATGCCGGACAACCGCACCGCATATCAGGGCGATGATGGCACCTACACGGTGATGACGATGTTCGTGGCCGACAAGGCGGGCGATCTTTCATCCGGGACCCTGTACGCCGCCAAATGGAGTCAGACCAGCGACCAGAACGGCGGCGCGGCCAATCTGACCTGGATCAAGCTGGGCAGCGCGACCGACGCTGAACTGGACAAGATGGTTAATGCCGATAACATCACATTCAGTGATATCTTTGATGTATCGGATAAAGAAGATGCGGGTTTTGTCAAGGTTGTCGCCGGCCACGAGAAGGCCAAGACCGAATGGCTGCGCTTAAAGTCAGGCATGGAGAAGGCCGCCGCCTTTCTGGAAACTCGCCGTTATGCCGGTTATCTGGGCGCCACCACCGAGTTTGAGAAAATGGAAGGCGTGACGGTGAACGCCGCTGACCGCAAGGTTTATGTCGCCATGACCCGCATGTCCAATGGCATGGAAAAGGCTAAGGATGCGGGGGTGCCGGATGACATCCGGTTACCCAAAAACTCGGCGGGGGCAGTGTATGAATTGGCCACCGCCAAGAGTGTGATGGACAGCGCCGGCAATGCGATTAGCAGCGAATACGCGGCGGTGAGCATGAAGGCGCTGGTGGTGGGCGAAGATATTTCCAAGGATGCAGTAGGCAATACCGCCAATGTGGATAAAATCGCCAATCCGGACAATCTCAAGTTTTCCGAGAAGATGCGCACCCTGTTCATCAGTGAGGACGGCAGTACGCATATCAATAACTTCCTGTGGGCTTTTAACGTTGATACCGGCAAGCTGTCGCGCATCCTGTCCGTTCCCGCCGGCGCAGAATCCACTGGTTTGCAGGCGGTGGAGAATCTGAATGGATTTACCTACATCATGAGCAACTATCAGCACCCGGGTGATTTTTCGTCGAACATCGACCCGGCGCTCAAGGACCGCCTGAAGCCGTTGCTTGATCCGCATAAAGGCGAGGTCGGTTATATCGGCGGCATTCCCAGCCTGTAATTGCCTGCCATAGCAATTGAGAAGCCGGCGGTTGGCGCAACTGTCGGCTTTTTCGTTTTGGTTCGCTTGGCATCTCCCGCGCCACTCATACTGGCATCCCTTGGTATTGTAAAAATAATGTGGTATTTGCCATAGAACCTATTCTCTATAACTACTGTCCTCCCAGCAGATAGTCAAAATTGATGATGTTTTTGATTCTTGCATCCTTTCCTACCTTGACGATTTTCCCGGCTGACGCCCATGTTCCACCATGATTATCCGTTTGATCCCACCTATGGTTACGATCTGGACGCCTTGCTGGCGGTCGCTGCGCCGGAACCCCCACCGGATTTCGCCGCATTCTGGCGCGATCTTCAGGCGCGCGCTCTAGCGACGAAAGTCGAGCCGACGCTGCGGGAACGGCCCAGCCCGCAACCGCACCTCCGGGTGTTTGAGGTCGCTTTTACCTCACTGGACGGGATTCGGATCGGCGGTTGGCTGACCCGGCCGCGCGACGAACCGGTTGAGCGGGGCGTGGTAGTCAGTCATGGTTATGGCGGACGGGAGGAACCGGATTTTCATCTGCCGTTCCGGCGGGCGGCGCTGATCTTTCCCTGCGCCCGGGGGATTTCCCGCAGCGCCCGCGCTGATCTTCCCAGCAATCCGGACGCGCATGTCCTGCATGGGCTCACGCGGCGCGAAACCTACATTCTCGGCGGTTGCGCGGCGGATACGGTGTGGTGCGCCGCCTCGGCGCTGTTGGAGCTGTTCCCCATGGCGGCGCAATCGCTGGACTATCTGGGGATCAGCTTCGGCGGTGGGGTAGGGGCGCTGGCCCTGCCGTGGGACGAGCGATTTCACCGCGCCCATCTGAATGTACCCAGTTTTGGTCATCACCCGCTGCGGCTGACGTTGCCCTGCGTTGGCAGCGGCGAGGCGGTTCGCCGTTACCAGCAGCAGACCGGTCAGGCGCTGGCGACGCTGCGTTATTTCGATGCAGCGGTTGCGGCGCAGTATTTACAAATTCCCATGCATCTGGCGGTCGCCTGCTTCGATCCGGCGGTGCCGCCACCCGGCCAGTTCGCGATTTACAACGCGCTTGCCGGTCGCCGGGAGCTGTTTGTACTTCAATCCGGCCATTTTGATCACGCCGGGACTGCGGCTGAAACTGCCCGGCTACTTGATGCCCTGGCCTATTTTTTCAAGAGCGTCTGAACGGCGAACCTCGGCGCAAGCTTGTCATAACCTTGTCAAGTATGTGCGTTAAATTTCAAACTATTCAACTGTTTGAGAGGTTTTTCGCCCATGAACCGGGAATATCACAAGTGGTATAGCCATCGGCTGGGCCGGGATATGGAACTGTTGGTGTTCGGCCATGCCGGAGCCAAGGTGCTGGTGTTTCCAACCCGCTGTGGCCGATTCTACGAATACGAGCAAATGGGTCTGGTTGATGCGTTGCGTCACAAGCTGGATCAGGGCCAAATCCAGTTGTACTGCGTAGACGGCATTGATGAGGAGAGTTTTTACTGCTTCTGGAGCCAACCCTGGGACCGGGTTCACCGCCATTTGCGCTATGAGGAGTATCTGCTGAATGAGGTATTGCCGTTGATGCGGGAAAAAAACTCGCATCCCTGCGTCATTTCGCACGGATGCAGTTTTGGCGCTTTCCATGCTGTTAATTTTGCCTTCCGCTATCCGCAGGTATTTAACAAAGTCGCGGCATTAAGTGGCCGCTATGATCTGACTTTGGCGATTGAGCATTTTCGTAATCTGTTTGATGGCCATTATGATGAGCATATTTATTTCAACACCCCGAGTCATTTTGTCCCGAACCTGTCCGATTCTCACACGCTGGACCAGCTACGACGACTGGATATTGTGCTGGCGATTGGCGACAGCGATCCGTTTCTGGACAACAACCGCCATCTCAGCGAGTCGCTCTGGAATAAGGGCGTTTGGCACACCATGCACGTCTGGCAGGGCCGGGCGCACAGTCCTAAATACTGGCGCCAGATGGTGGAACTCTATGTGTGATGCTGTGATGCAACCATCGCCGGCCCTGGCTCAGGGCGCGGTCAGCGCCGCCACGCCTGGGTATGGCGATGCAGCCAATGACTCAG
>JAJHPN010000424.1 GCA_020890855.1 Candidatus Contendibacter sp.
TATTGACTCATGCTACCCTTACAGACATATCTTGTACCGGATATCTTCTAAAATATCCCGACTTCCTCACTATCATGAGAACTCTCCCAAATGCTTGAACTGCTGCACTACGAATCTGGCATTTACGCCTTTGACGCTGGATATATCCGGCCCCAACTGGCGGCTATCCACCTGATCGTTGAAAACGGTCAGGTCGCCATCGTGGACACCGCCAGCAACACCTGCCTGCCGCGAACGCTGGAGGCGCTGCAATTATTGGGTTTATCCCCCACGGATGTGGCCTATGTGTTTCTGACCCATATTCATTTGGATCATGCCGGCGGGACGGGGGCGATGATGCAGGCGTTCCAAAAAGCCCGGTTGATCGTGCATCCACGCGGAGTGCGGCACATGGCTGATCCCACCAAGCTGTTTGCCGCCGTGCAGGCGGTGTATGGCGAGGCGGAAGCGCATCATTTGTATGGCGAACTGTTGCCGATAGCCGAGGATCGGATCATTGCCGCCGGGGAAGGTTACTCTTTCGATCTCAACGGTCGAACGCTGGTTTGTCTCGATACCCCCGGTCATGCCCGTCATCACCTGTGCCTGCTCGATACTCGCAGCGGCAGCCTGTTTACCGGCGATATTTTCGGTCTGTCGTTCCGCGAACTGGACGTCGATGGTCGACCCTCGGTGATTCCCACCACCACTCCGACCCAGTTTGAGCCGGCAGTCATGCACCAGTCGGTGGATCGCATCCGGTCTTATCACCCCGGCGCTCTGTATCTGACCCACTTCTCCCGCGTTCAAGACGTGCAACGACTGGGCGACGATTTGCACCGGTTGATCGACGCCCATGTCGAGATAGCGGAGCGCGAGCGTAATAGTGGCCCGGAGCGCGAGGCGCGGATTCTGGACAAACTGTGGGCGTTGATGGCGGATGAAGCAGTCCGGCAGGACTGGCGCTTGCCGGCGGCACAGTGGCGCGAAGTCTTGAAAATGGATATCGAGCTCAATGCCCAGGGTCTGGATTACTGGCTGGATCAGAATCCGCTGGCGTCTTGAGTGATGTCGGCGCTGCCTGGTGATCCGATGGCTAATTGATCGGCATTCGCCACTTTTTAAGCTATACCTTATAAATCGAACGGATAAAGTTTAAATCTGTCGCTTTCAGCCACACTTAACCTCATTTGGAGATCGCGCTATGCAAACATTGACTGGCAAACGTTGGTTGGTCGCTTTTGCTTTACTGAGCATAGGCGGTGTCGCGCATGCCCACACCAATGGTTTGCCGCACATGGATTTCGCGGTTGGCCTGAGCCATCCTTTCAGCGGCTTGGACCACATTCTGGCGATGGTGGCGGTCGGGCTGTGGGCCGCGCAACTGGGGGGCCGCGCCTTGTGGCTGGTCCCTCTCACCTTTGTCCTGACCATGGCGGCCGGTGGGGCGCTCGGTTTCATGGGGATGCCTCTGCCCCATGTGGAGCTGGGAATTGCCGGATCGGTGCTGGTTCTCGGCGGGTTGGTCGCGTGCAGCTCGCGGTTGCCGCTCGCCGCGAGTATGGGACTGGTGGGGGTCTTCGCTATTTTCCACGGTTACGCCCACGGCGCGGAAATGGCGGCTGAGGCCAGTGCTGTCTGGTACAGTCTGGGCTTCATGCTGGCTACGGCGATCTTACACAGCATCGGCATTGGCGCGGAACTGGCGGCGGGATGCGGTGTCCCGGCGCGGCTGGTCCGGTTCAGCGGCGCGGCTATTGCCGCCAGTGGTCTGGTGATGTTGACGGTTTAATCCCTTGACCTTTCTCTACCGTCTTCCCTGTGTTCTGCGGGGAAGGCGGCCGCTGATACCTCCAGATCCCCGCCCATGCATGAATTTTCGCTTTGCGAAGGCATTATCGACACCGTCGCCACGCAGACCCGTCAGCAAGGTTTTAGCCGGGTGCGGCGGGTGTGGCTGGAAATCGGCGAACTGGCCAATGTCGAACTGGAAGCCCTGCGCTTTGCTTTTGAGATTGTGCGCCGGGACACTCCGGCGGCGGAAGCGGAGCTGGAGATCATCACCCTGCCGGGCCGCGCTCACTGTCTGGATTGCGGGCAAGCAATCGCCATCCAGCAGCACTTCGATCCCTGCCCCTTGTGCGGCGGTTATCAATGGCGGCTGTTGAGCGGCGCTGAATTGCGAATCAAGGAACTGGAGGTGGATTAAATGTGCGTTACTTGCGGTTGCGGCGCCAATGAGGCCAGCCCTCACGATCGTGAGCATTCCCATGAGCATCACGATCATGCGCATTCCCACGAACACCCACATCCTCACCCGCATGACCCTGGCATTGCCTCCCACAGTCATGCCCCGCAAGGCCGGCTGATCGCCATTGAGCAGGACATTCTGGCGAAGAACGCCGGATTTGCCGGGGAAAACCGGCAGTTGTTCACCCGCTGTGGGATCTTCGCGCTGAATCTGGTGTCCAGCCCCGGTTCCGGCAAAACCACATTGCTCAGCCAGACGGTGCGGGCGCTGGGCGATGAATTTCCGGTCGCGGTGATCGGTGGCGATCAGCAGACCGCTAACGACGCCGAGCGGATTCGCGCCGCCGGAGCGCCCGCAGTGCAAATCAACACCGGCAAGGGCTGCCATTTGGACGCGCACGGCGTCGGTCATGCGCTGGAGCAGTTGCCATTGCCGGAGGGCGGAGTGCTATTCATTGAAAATGTCGGCAATCTGGTCTGCCCGGCGGATTTCGATCTCGGCGAGGCGCACAAGGTGGTCGTGCTATCGGTAACCGAGGGCGAGGACAAACCGCTGAAATACGCCAACATGTTCGCCGCCGCCGATCTGATGCTGCTCAACAAGATCGACTTGCTGCCGTATGTCGATTTCGACGTGGCCCAATGTCTGGAGTACGCCCGGCGGGTCAATCCGACGATTCAGATTCTGCAACTGTCGGCCCGCACTGGCGAAGGCATGGCGGATTGGCTGGACTGGCTACGGCAGGGTCAACAGGCGGCGCTGGCGCGGCAGGCCGCCCAGCTCGAAATCGAACTGGCGGCAGTCCGGGCGCGACTGGCGCGACCCGCCGGTTAAATTGAAGCCCGAAACGCCGGCGCGAGATGAGCCATGCTTCAGCAGCGCCGGGCAATCCGGATTCGTGGTCAGGTGCAAGGTGTCGGTTTCCGCCCGTTCGTTTACCGATTGGCGACCGGGCGCGGGTTAAGCGGCTTTGTCCGTAATGACGGCGCGGGAGTGGAGATTGAGGTTCAGGGTGATTCCGTAAGGCTCGATGCGTTTCTGGACGCCTTGCATGAGTTGCCGCCACTGGCCCGGATTGATGATTTTCACGTCCATGAATTACCCGCGCTGGACGAGGCATCGGCTTTCGTCATCGCCATCAGCAGCGGGGGTTCAGTCACTGCCGACATCACTCCGGACACCGCCATCTGTCGTCATTGTCTGGCGGAGCTGCTGAATCCCGCCGACCGTCGCTACCGTTATCCCTTCATTAATTGCACCGATTGCGGTCCCCGCTACACCATTACCGCCGCGCTGCCCTATGATCGGCCCAACACCAGCATGGCCGGTTTTCCACTCTGTCCAGGCTGTGAGCGGGAATACCGCGATCCCGGCGACCGCCGCTTTCACGCCCAGCCCAACGCCTGCCCGGCATGCGGCCCGCAGTTGACTTTGCGCGATGCGAAGGGTCATGCGCTGGCGGTAGACGATGTGATCGCTACCGCCGTCGCAATGCTGCAAACCGGAGAAATTCTCGCGATCAAGGGTCTGGGCGGCTTTCACCTGGTCTGCGACGCCCGGAATGCGGCTGCCGTAGAACGGCTGCGCCAGCGCAAACAGCGCGACGCCAAGCCGTTTGCCGTCATGGCGGCCAATTCAGCCTCGCTGGCCGCTTGGGTCGATGGCGACGCTGAGGAATGGCGACTGCTGGAAGCGCCGCAACGGCCCATTGTGTTGCTGCGCCGGCGTTTGGCGTCCCCGGAGGCGAAGGCGGAACCGTTGCCGGGCATTGCGCCCGGTTTGGCGCATTGGGGAGTAATGCTGCCGTATACCCCGCTGCATTACCTGCTGTTTCACCAGGCGGCGGGTCGGCCCAATGGCCCCGCATGGCTGGAGCAACCACAGTCCTTGTTATTGGTGATGAGCAGCGCCAATCCCGGCGGCGAACCACTGGTGATCGGCGATGACGAAGCGGTGCGGCGGCTGGCCGGGATTGCCGACGGGTTGATCACCCATGATCGAGCCATTCTGGGGCGGTGCGACGACAGCGTCATGGCCGGCGGCGCCTTCATCCGGCGCGCCCGTGGCTACACGCCGCAAGCGATCCGGCTGCCGGCTGCCGGTCCTTCAGTGCTGGCGCTCGGCGGCTTTCTCAAAAATACCCTCTGCCTGACCCGCGATAACCGGGCCTATCTCTCGCCGCATATTGGCAGTCTCGACAATGCGGAAACCTGCCGGGCGCTGGAAGAAGCGGCGGCGCATTGGCAAAGCATTCTCCGGATCGCGCCCGAGCGCATCGCCTGTGACCTGCACCCGGATTTTCCCAGTAGCCGATTGGCGGCGGCTTATGCGGCGGAGCGCGGCCTGCCGTGCATCGCGGTCCAGCATCATCATGCTCACCTTGCCGCGATCATGGCCGAACATGGCTTGCAGGAACCGGTGCTGGGGCTGGCCCTGGATGGCGTCGGACTGGGCGCGGAGGGCGGTATTTGGGGCGGCGAACTGCTGCGGGTGGAGGGCGCCCGTTTTGAGCGAATCGGCCATTTGCGGCCGCTGCCGTTGCCCGGCGGCGACCGGGCCGCGCGTGAACCGTGGCGGCTGGCGGCGGCGACGCTGGATCGGCTGGGGCGCGGCGCGGAACTCCTGGATCGGTTTGGGCCGAAGGCGGTTTTGATCCGGCAGATGCTGGAACGGCGGTTGAACACCCCGGAAACCAGCAGCGCGGGCCGACTGTTCGACGCCGCCGCCGCTCTGTTAAAGGTGCGTGAAGTCTGCGCTTATGAAGGACAGGCGGCGATGGAGCTGGAGGCGCTGGCGCATCAATACGGCCCGGCGGCGGCATTGGCCGATGGTTTTCGCCTGAGTGCCGATGGCGTGCTGGACCTGTTACCGACTCTGGCCTGGCTGGCGGATGGGGTGGCGCCCGGCGTCGGGGCGGCGGTATTTCACGCGACGCTGACAGAGGCGCTGAGCGCCTGGCTGGACTGGGCGGGGGGGAAATCAGACCTTCGGCGGGTTGCGCTGGGCGGCGGCTGTTTTCTCAACCGCCTGTTGACCGGATCATTGCAAATGCGGCTGGAATCGATGGGTTGGCAGGTGTTCACCGCTCGCTGGGCGCCGCCCAATGATGGTGGTTTGAGCCTGGGGCAGGCGTGGGTCGCGATGCAGTTGCCCATCGCCGTCAGCTAGCCGCCAGCGCCCGCTCCGCCGCTAATATGCCGCGATAATGGGCTTCTTCAAACACGGAATAGCCGCTCAGGTCGGAATGGGCGAACAACACCCGATCCTGGGTTTGCAATAACCGCTGGCGGGCTTCGCCCCAGACGAAGCCGACCCGGGGGCGGACCATGGCGTGACCCCAGCGGAACAAGTCCAGCCGGGTCGCCTGCTGGCGGATGTCGGGATGCGGCCGCGATAACTCGCCGAGAATCTTTTCCGCCCATGTTGTCCACGGGGTTTGCAGCAACCGGCGGCGCTCCACATCCGGCGCGCCGTCGCTGAGGGCGTGATACCAGGTGAACACGGTCTGCTCCTGATGCGCCGCCCGGTGCTGATGAGTGGCGACGACATAGCCGAGCGCATCGCTGTCATACAACACATTATCCCAACTCAGCGGAGCGCCGCGCCGCTCCAGGGGAAAGCCGCGCAGACTGAGATTGGCGACCAGCCAGGGCGCATACTCGAAGGCGCCGATAGCCGCCGCCCGATCAGCCGTCATCTCCCGGCAAATCCGGGGCGCCTGAAAGAGCGGCGCAGCCCAAATCACTGTTTGCGCCAAGCGTCGCACTGAGCGCTTCTCCCGAGTCTGGTAAGCGTCTACCCGCACCGCCCGATCCAGCGCCGACACCCGCCAGGCCATAGCGTTGGGCAGTAAATGGCCCGCCAGCCGCTGCCGCAACTGTTTGATCAGCCAGCCGTTGCCTTCCGGCCAGGTCAACACATCGTCACGGTCGGCGTCGCGGGCCAGAGCATCGCGGCTAGCGAAATAGTGAATGCCCATCCAGGCCGAAGTGTCGTGGTGCCGGCAACCATAGTCGTCGCGGCAGGCGTAGTTGACATACCAGTGCAGCGGTTCCGAATCCAGCCCCTGTTGCAGCAGAAAGTCGCGCATCGAAAGTCGATCCAGCGCCAGTAACTCCGGATCGCGGGCGCTGAAATCGATCGGAATGGCGAAGGCTTTGCGCCCATCGCTTCCCCGTCGGCGCTGAAAGTCATCCATTAAATCCAAAAAGCGGCGGTACTGGTCAAAATCCCGTTGCCGGACGCCGACTTGCGGCCATAATCCGTCATGCCAGACCCCGTGGGCGTACAACCGTTCCTGGGGAGCAAAGTTAATGTAGCGTTCGTCGTAGACCGGCGCTGCGGCGCAGGGATCGCCCTGCAACACTCCGAAATCGGCCAGCAGTTCGCGCACGGCGCGGGATTCCTGGGTGGGAAACGGCAGGTAATGAGCTCCCCACGGATAAGCGGTAATAGCGTTTTCGCCGCTGCGGGCATTGCCGCCGACTTCGGATTCCAGTTCCAGAATCACGAAGTCGGTGAATCCGGACTTTTGCAGTTTCCAGCCCGCCGAGAGCCCAGCGACGCCGCCGCCAACAATCACAATGGGAACCTGGAGGGTTTCGGTCGGCTCCGGAAAGTCCATCTGCCGCAAGCGGTGGCCGACGGTATTCGATGCGCCGAGAATTTCGCCCGGCGGCAATGGCGGCAATGTTGTGGCGTCGCGTCGCCAGGCGTAAGCGCCGCCAGCTGCCGCCGTAGCGGCGCCCAGCGAGAACAGAAAGCGGCGGCGGTTCATTGGGTAACCTGCCGCCATTCATTTTCGTAATAGCGGACCAGAATCTGGTTATTCAGCCGGTTAATTTCGACATCAACCGGCCCCATGTCCGGGGGAAACTGGAAGAGCGTCGGGGTGATTTCCGGGGTTAAAAACCGCAAACCTGGCGGATAACGGTCAGGAAATCGCCAGGGTTGGCGGGTCGCCAGCGCAAATCCCCATTCGCCAAAGGCCGGCACATAGGCGTGATACGGCATGACGGTCAGCCCCACGCTTTCGAGCGTGCGGACGATGCACCAAAAGGACTGGCGGGCGTAAAGCGGCGAGGTGGTTTGCACCACGATCACGCCGTGCGCGGCCAGCCGTTTTTCCAGCAGCCGGTAGAAGACGGTGCTGTACAGCTTGCCCAGCGAATAATTGGTCGGGTCCGGGAAGTCCACCACGATAAAATCAAATACCTCGGAATTCTCCTCCAGCCAGCGAAAGGCGTCGGCATTGATCATTTTCACCTTGAGCGAGTTGAGGGCATTGCCGTTGAGCGGGGTCAGCAAGGGATGTTCGGCAAACAGCCGGGTCATCTCCGGATCGAGGTCAACCAGGGTAATCGACTCCACCGTGTCGTAACGGAGGATTTCGCGCACCGCCAGCCCGTCGCCGCCGCCCAGCACCAGCACTTGCCGCGCTCCCGGCGTCGCACTCAGTCCCGGATGCACCAGCGCCTCGTGGTAGCGATATTCATCGCGGGAGCTGAATTGCAGATTATTGTTGAGAAATAAACGCAGGTCGTCTTTCCAGCGGGTGAGCACGATCCGCTGATAGGGCGAGCTGCGGGCCAGCACGATCTCGTCGGCGTAAAGATTCTCTTCGGCCAGTGTGGTGATCCGGTCGGCGGCGATGAACCCGGCAGTAAGCGCCACAATCGCGGCCAGACATTGACCGCGCAACCAGCGCTGTTGTGGCAATTGGTCGCGAAACAGCCACAGCGTCCACACCGCCACCAGCGCATTGAGCAGGCCAAACAGCAGGCTGGTCCGATTCAGGCCCAGGTGGGGAGCCAGCAGGATCGGGAACAGCAGCGACACCGCCAGCGCCCCCAGATAATCGAAAGTCAGCACTTGCGCCACCAGGTCCTTGAAGGCGAACTGCTGCTTGAGGATGCGCATCACCAGCGGGATTTCCAGCCCGACCAGAATGCCGATGATCAGGACCAGTCCATACAGGGTCGGGCGGAATGCGCCGCCCCAGGCGAAGATCAGGAACAGCGCCGGGGCGGAGAAGCCGCCCAAGATCCCGACCGCCAGTTCGATCTGGATGAAGCGGGCCACCAGTCCCCGGACCAGATAGCCCGACAGCCACGAACCGATCCCCATCGCAAACAGGTAGGTTCCGATGATGGTGGAAAACTGGGTGACGGAATCGCCGAGCAGGTAACTGGCCAGAGCGCCGGCGATCAGTTCATAAACCAGGCCGCAGGAGGCGATGACGAAAACCGAAAACAGGAGAGCGTGGGTCATGGGGTTGAAGCGGCGGTTGATGGCAGGCTGGCGGGCGCGGCGGGGGCATCGGGGGAATAATTCACAGGATTTCCGCTTTCCGCCATCCCCGCGTCAGCAGCAGGAATCCAGTCAGACGCTGAAAAGGCTGGATTCCTGCATTTGCGGTATGGCGGAAAAGCCAGGGTTTATACATAACGTGATGAGTTTAATAGATCAATGGTTGCCCATTGCGATTCATGCATCACCTTGATGCGCTCGCCCCATGCGAACCGCTCGCTCCCTTACTTCCGGTGAAAAGTTGGTCGATGTCTTCATGGCCCCATCCTCTCAAAAGTTGGAGCCTCCGGGAAAGTCGGGGCGGTTCACCTTGCGGCAGATCTGGACGAAGTGACGGGCGAACTGTCGTCGCAAGGGATGATCGGCGTCAACGCTGATCGTTTGCAGGTCGCCGAACCCAGGTTGGACCAGAACAACCGATGGGAAAAGGCTGCGTCGTCATCCCGCTCACAGCCGCCGCATCTTGATATTGAGAATCTGCACCCGGTAGGCGATCTGGCGTGGGGTCATGCCGAGCAGCCGGGCGGCTTTGGCCTGCACCCAGCCGGCCTGCTCCAGCGCCGCGATCACCCGTTCCCGTTCATCCAGACCGGGCGTATCCAGATCGATCCGGTCAGCGGCGTCACTCACCGGCGGCGGCGGGCCAAGGCCGCGCAATCCCAGACCGCTCAATTCAATGATATCCTGAGCGATCATGCCGTTAGCGCTCATGATCGCGCTGCGCTCCAGACAGTTTTCCAGTTCTCGCACATTACCCGGCCACGGATGACGCATCAGCAACCGGATCGCGCTATCGGTGATCGCCAGCATCCGCCCCTGCTGCTTGGCGATCTTCTCCACCAGAAACCGCGCCAGATCAGGAATATCCTCCTGCCGTTCGCGCAACGGCGGCATGAAGATCGGCATCACGTTCAACCGGTAATACAGATCCTCGCGGAACTCGCCAGCATCCACCGCTGCTTCCAGATCGCGGTTAGTGGCGGCCACGATCCGCACATCCACCCGCAAGGTCTGGCTGCTGCCCACCCGCTCTAGCTCGCCCTCCTGCAATACCCGCAGCAGCTTGGCCTGAAAAGCCGGGGAAATGTCGCCGATCTCGTCCAGAAACAGGGTGCCGCCGTGGGCTTGTTCAAAGCGGCCCTTGCGCTGATTCACCGCGCCGGTGAATGCGCCCTTTTCATGGCCGAACAGTTCCGATTCCAGCAAGTTGTCCGGCAACGCTGCGCAATTCAGCTTGAGCAGCGGCCCACCGGAACGCGGCGAGTTGTAATGAATGGCGCAGGCCACCAACTCCTTGCCCGTCCCCGACTCACCGCGAATCAGCGCTGTGGTGTTCCATTTCGCCACCTGCCGCACCTGATCGAACACCCGCTGGATCGCCGGACTGTGGCCGACCATGCTGTCGAAACCGTGCTGACCACGCACCGTTCGTCGCAGACTGTCCCGCTCGGCGGTCAACGCGCCACGCTCACGCTCAACATCCAGGGTCAGACGAACGCTGCGGGCGATCAGATTAGCCACCATCTCCAGAAAGCGGGCGCGATCCGGCAACCATGGGTCCAAGCCCGGCGGCTGGGCGGCCAGCACCCCGGCAAACTGGCCGGGACCCACCCGGATCGGGACGCCGATCAGGGGCAGTTCCCGGTCATACAGCCGCAACCGGTCAAGAAAGCGCGGTTCATCGGCCAGACGCGGCAAGATAACCCGCTCGCCGCGCTCCAGCACCATACCGAGTACGCCTTCGCCCGGCAGGTAGCGCACCGGTTCCCGATCCGGCGACGGCGACTGCCCATGCACAGCATTGACCAACAGTGCGCCGCTGTCGGGATCGACCAGTGACACCACCCCGCGCAACAGCTCGCCGTGGTCATGCAAAATATTCAACACTTGGGCGAGGGTTTCCGCCAGCGGGCAGGGACGGCTGAGCCCCTGGCTGACCTGGAACAGGGTTTCCAGCTGCATTTCCAGCAAGGCGGGCCGATCCACGATGGCGCTCCTCAGGGCGGGACCAGGAGGCGCAGGCTCAGGAATCATCGTCATAACGGAGCGGCAGCGAAATTCTCCAACGGCACCCGGCAACATAATCTGGATCGATGCTAATTACGCCACGCTGTTCATTGACGACTTCTTGCACCAGCGCCAGCCCCAAGCCGACGTGAGTGGCGGCGCGTTTGGTGGTGAAAAATGGCTCGAAAATCTGCCAGCGCAACTCAGCGGGAACACCGGGGCCAGTATCCTCAATGATCACGATCACCGCCTCGTCACGGATGCTGGTGGCGATTCGCAACTCGCGGGGGTCATGACGGTTGCCTTCCATCGCATCCAGGGCGTTGTCGATCAAGTGTTTGAACATACTCCGCAACCGGCTGACCCGGGCGGTCACGGCCGGCAGAATCGGGGTTGGTTTCCAGTCCACAATCATCCCGCCCGCCAGCAAGCGCTGCTTGTCCAATTCCAGCACCTCGCGCAGCAGCTGGTTGACGTTGACCGGAGCTACCGCTTCCGGCGGCGCCACCGGAATTAGCGCCCGCAATCGCTCCAGCGCGGCCTGACCGGCAGCCGTTGCTTGCCGCAGCGCCTGGCGTAGCGCCGGATCAGCCTGAGCGCCGCGTCGCGCCAACAGGTCGTGAGCAGCCGTCATCAGATTGAGCGGCCCCTGCATCTGAAAAATGGCGGCCTGCAACGCCTCACGCATGCTTCGCACCCGCTCCTGCTCGGCCAGCAGCGCCCGCATCGCGTTCATGCCTACGGCTTCTTGCTGGCGTTTCAGGGCTGTGATGTCGTTAGCCATCAGCAGCAGCCAGGTTTGTCGCACCGGTTTGAAGAAATTAGCGGCGGTGCTGGCCCGCTCGCGGAACCAGACGCCGGAACAGGAAAACCAGCGCGGTTGACCGCTGTTGCCGGGATCGAAACTGATTTCCTGATCGCGGAAATCGGATTCTGCGTCCGCGCCCCACGGGAAGTTTTCCCCGAGGCTCTCGCGCAGGGCGCGGAGAAATTCCGCCGCCGGCTCGCGCACCCGCAAATCGCCGACCAGCTTCTTGTATTCGTGGTTATCGAGAATCACCCGGCCATTCTCATCCAGCAGGGCAATCACGGCGGGAGCGGCGTCCACCATGGATTCAATCAGCGCCTTCTGGTAATGCACCTGTTGCTCAAGATGGTGCATGGCGGTCACGTCACGGTAAATGCCAAGAAAACAAGCGGTTTGCGCCTGCTCATCCTGCACCGGCAATACGGTTAGCTCCGCCAGATAGACGGTGTCGCC
>JAJHPN010000335.1 GCA_020890855.1 Candidatus Contendibacter sp.
TTTCGCTGCGCTGGATGAGCATCTGGCGGCAGCGTCCAAAGCCAAGGCAGCGTTGATGCTATCCAACAAGGACTGATCCCGGTAGGGTTTCTGAATGAAATCAACAGCGCCAGCCTTCATCGCCTGAACCGCTATTGGAACATCGCCGTGGCCGGTCAGCATGATGACCGGAATTTTGAATCCCAATTCGTTGAGTTTCTTTTGCAGCACCAAACCGCTCATTGCGGCCATCCGCACATCGAGCACCAGACAACCTGAACGCTGCGGCTGGAAGAAATCCAGAAACGCGAACGCCGAGGCATAACCCTCAGCCCTCAACCCAACGGATTCGACCAGTTCCTGGATCGAATCACGCACCGCCGCGTCGTCATCGACGATGAACACCGTTTGCTCCTGCGCGTTCCTCATGAACGGACTCTCTGCAACGTGAAGCGGAAGATGGCGCCACCGGCGGGATTCGGTTCGTACCAGAGCTGCCCCCTATGAGCATCAATGATCGCCTGGGAAATGGCGAGCCCCATGCCCATACCGCCGCTGGCGCCGGAATAGAGAGGCTCGAAGATATCCGCGACTCGATCTGGAGGAACTCCATGCCCTTGATCCATCACACTGACCTGGACTTCCCAATCATTAATCAAGTCCACGCCAACAGACATCTGTTTGTCATATCGCTCGTTCGAGCAAATACTCCGCATCGAGTTTTGCAGAAGGTTGACCAAGACCAGTTGGACTTGCAAAGAGTCGGCAAGGACTGTGGGAGGGTTGTTTGCCGGTTCGCAGCGAATACAGCACCCTCGATACTCGGTTTCCGGCTCCATCATCCGGATCACCTCTTCGACCAAAGGACAAAGAGGCACGGGCAACAACTGCATGTCGCCCGCACCAACCAGCGACCGAACGCGTTGGGTAATGGCTCCCGCCCGTTCGGCCTGTTCCTCAATCTTCTCGAAGAGTTCGATGAACTTTGGTTTGTCATCGACATTGTGCTGAAGGCGTCGCTTGACTGCCTGCGCATAGTTCTGAATCGCAATCAGAGGTTGGTTGATCTCATGGGATATAGCGGTGGCCATAGCGCCCAAGCTGTGCTCTTTGCTAAAACGCGCCAGTCTCCTCCGCAAGTTGGCTGCCGTAGTCTCCGCCTGACTGCGTCGGCCATATTCATTCTGTAGCGCGGTTTGGGCCTGTCGGAGTCTCCAACGGTTCAACATGAGCGCAATGATTAAGGTGGTCTGCGCCAAAATCACAGCCAACGCAGTGAGTATCTGCCAGTAATAGCGATCCCAAGCCGTAACCTCTTTGAAGCGAATTTCACAATCCGCTGGTAACAAACTCTCAGCGATGCCCCAGCGGCGTAATTGCTGCCAGTCGGCGATGCAATGGGATGTGGCTGGCGTCTGGACGCCGATGATAGAGGGGTCTTCTCCGTTCAGCACCTTGACGACAAGCTCGCCCGCCCGCCGTCCCTGCTCGCCATAGCTCGCAATTGAGCCAGCGACAATCCCATAGCCGAGATACGTTTCGAACATGCCGAAGACGGGAGCGGGCGAGACCGCAGCGACCCGGGTCAGCACGTCGCGCGGCACTAGCGGTACGCCGTCGCCGTCGCGAAACATCGTTAAATAGAGCACCACCGCATCCGAAGGAAGCGCACGCACCGCGGTGATCGTTTCGGCGAGCGTGAGACCAACGAGGTACTGGACGTCGAGCCTTCCCGCGTAGCGCGCAAGTATTGCCTGCGCAAGCGACAGGTGCCCGCTGTCCGGTTCAGCAGCGCCGGCGATGACGACAACGCGTCGCGTTGCCGGTCGCAAACGCAATGCGAGATCGAGCGTCCGTTCGAACTCAAGCTGGACCGGAACGCCGATCGTGCGCGGATCAAGGCTGCGCCCTTTCAGCGCGGTGGCCGGCACGCTGTGAAAAACGATGGCCGCGCCCGGCCAGATTTCCGCACGGTAGCGTTGGGCGAAATCGAACGCGATTGATCCAGCGGCGACGACCACATCCACCTTCAAGTCACGATATTTTTTGCGTAGCAGCGCAACCACGTCTTCCGCGAGCAACGTCTGTGGAAAACGGAACATATCGAGTGTTTCGGCATAGAGCTCGGTGGGCGCTCCGTGCTCTGCGCGGGTGATGGCCTCACGCAGGCTGCGATCCAGCGCGAGGAACGCGGGTAGATAGGGGTCGGCGGCGTTCAGGATGACGACGCGATGCGCCGCGCCTTCGCTATCTTGCGCTTGGGCGAACACCGTCGTGGATGCGACCAACAGCGCGATCATCATGGCGAGCCTCACGGCGCCCTTGGTTCCGGCAAACACCCACCCCTGTTTTAAAGATGCAACAGCAGGATAAGATTGCCGCCGTGCGGTTTGAGTCTGCCGGAGGCTCCAGCGCATCAGCATGAGTGCAACAATTATAAATCCCTGTACGATGATAATGACGATCGCGGTCATGATCTCTATCCTGTACAGCCACGATGTTGGTTCTATTTAACCCAACGTCAGCTAAGAGGCTGTTTGGAGCCCCCAGACTAAGCTAGACGTCCCAGCATAATGGGGGGCATGGCGACGTAAATCCAAGTTTCGTCTGTGGAAGCGGGCCGCTCGCAGATCTTGCTGAGGCGGCGCGAAGGGTTCAGCCAGCCGAAGATTCGCTCAACCATCCCACAGATCGCACTCCATGTCGGAAACGCTCGTGGCAACTGTCGCCATTGACAGCCCACCTTCAGAACAGACCCGATCGCATTGACGACTTGGCGCAAACTCAGCTCTCGCGGTCTTCCCACTGCCGACACTGGCAGGTGCGGCTTGAAGTAACGTCACGCCCCGTCGCTCAAGTTGCTCGGATAGCGCTTCTTCCGCTTTTTTGGCTCATGTCAATCCTCGCTCGTAGCAAACAACCTAATAATCCAGC
>JAJHPN010000405.1 GCA_020890855.1 Candidatus Contendibacter sp.
CAACTGGCGGAGACTATGATCATTCAGATGCATGGCTACCGTGAGCTCAGTTCAGATACTCGATGGTTAAACAGCTTATCCCTCGCCGTCAACAGGGAGTCAAGGACAGGGGGGCTGAACGACTACTTCGAAAGCAGGGTCAGGCTCTTTTAGTGTGGAGACAGCCAACGACTTAAAGGTCTCAAGATTCTGATCAAGGATGCGTGATCCCAGCAGGTTCCAAAGCTCAGTTCGATTGACAACTTTCCAGATGCCGTTTTTGAGAGACAACGGGCTGTCAGTGCAGTGCAATATTTCCCGTGCCTTCTGTAGCCAAACATCGTAGCTGATTCCTAACAACTGGGTAATCACTTCAATGTCGCATTTGCTCTTTTCATTCCAAGCGCCAATAAGAACCGCCAATGCCAAACAGGTGGCGTCAGGATGTTGCGCCCAGTCAGCGTTGGCCAACTGAGGCATAGTTAGGCTTTCTGGAATTGAAATAATCAGCTCAGTCACAAAAATGTTTGATAGCTCTTCTGGTAGATCATTTCGGGTGATACGTCCTGTGTGATGATTTCGGTTATTTGTGAATTCAAGGATTCTGCTCCACACAAATCTTGGTGGCGACTCCGGTTTAAATTGTGAGATGTGAGAGTTGATGAGTGATAGCACAACTCCTTCTTCTTCACCCAAGTCATACCCAAGCAAATAGAAATTCTTAAGAAATCTATGAAAATCTTCATCAGTAAGAATCCCGCTATTAGCGATTGTTAAATGGTGTCGGAATGCGTCTAATTTCTCACGCTTTACATCAGAGCTGAAATATGCCGTGGCAATATTTCCAAAGAATCGAGCGGCATCATTAGGATTAGCTCGCGCATGGTTAAGTAACCAGGCAACTTCGGAATCAGTTTTACTAAGAGGGCCGGTAATTAGGGCGATGACGTCCTTACCTTTCACAAAAACATCAGGGTTTTGAAAATCATTCCAGGCGGCTTGCATCACATCACCAAACAAATCGCTACCTTGAGTGATTGCGATGGAATGCTTAACCTGTCCGAGTAGTTTTCTCCGTTCCTTGTTGCCTGAGTTTTCTACGACTACAATAAAGTCATCTGTATCAAATCCGTCGATCTTGCCCTGAAGCTTTATTTCCGTAATGGGCCAGCAGGGAAGACAAGGGGCATAGCCGCCCGTGAGCATCAATACGACAAAAGATGCCTGCACGTGAGCTTCAAAATGAACCCCGCCGCCGCCGGTAGAAAAAGGGTTGCTAAGATTTTTATTTTTCGTCATCTATATAGCCAACTGGTTAGGACAGTTCTGGTTTTCATCTTGGTCACCTCGGTTGATGGAACCCTCTGAAAATTCAGAAGGTTGGAGCAACAACCATAAACAAGGAAAAATCAACAGGTTATTTTATGAAACTCAGAGATTGGCCTGAGTTTGATTTAATTCGCTCTGCTGGATATAACTGCTTGATTGTGGCTTTCAAAACTGTCCGAATCATTGTAGCCACTAACTGCCCTTTCTATGCCTAACAACCCGCTGAACAGAAAGCCGCGTGACCCAGCCCGTCAGTTAATCGGTTCGCAGCGCGGCGGCGGGCTGGGCGCGGGCCATCCGCCAGATCGGATACAGCCCGGCCACCAGCGCGGCAAGGATCGCCAGCCCCACCGTTTCCAGCAGCAGCCACGGACTGACCTCGAACGGCAGGCTCCAGCCAAACGCCCGGCGATTGATGACGAAAATCAGCACCGCCGCCAAGAGCAGCCCGGTGGGAAGCGCCAGCAGACCGGCGGCCAAGCCCATCAAACCAGTTTGCAACGCCGCCAGTCCGCCGATTTCGCCGACCGTCATGCCGATGGCCCGCAATACCGCAAACTCCCGTGTCCGCTCCAGTTGCAAAGCCAGCAGGGCGCTCAAGATCCCGACCACCGCTACTAGAATCGCCAATAGCCGCAGGATGCCGGTAATCAGAAAGGTGCGGTCGAAAACATCCAGGGTGAATTGCTGGATTTCGCGGTTGGCGCGAATCATCAGCGCTTGAATGGGTCCCAATCGCGCCTGTAGCTCATGGCGCACCGTCGCCGGATTTTGTCCGGGAGCGATAAAAGCCGCCGCCGAGCCAACTGCCAAATCATGCCAATGGCGCGCATAGCCGGCATGGTGCAGCAGAATCCGCCCATGTTCAGAACCGTAGTCGAGAAAGACTCCGGCAATAGCAAAGGTTTTTGGCCCTGCGGGGGTGGGTAATAGCAATTGCCCGCCGCGGTGCAATTGCCGCCGATAGGCCAGCGGTTCGGAAATCAGCACTGCTTCGCCGGTTTGAAAGTCCTGCCAGACGGTGGCCGGATCGCCGTCGAGCAGGCGATAGCCGCTCCGGGATTGCGGCGCGAGATCGACTGCAATCAAGGCAATGGGCCGATTGTCGAGATCAATCTTGATCCCCCGGTAAGTAGATGCCGCCGCTACCCCCGGCGTCGCCCGCACCGCCGCCAAGGCCGCTGGCGCCAACAGTTCCACCCGCTCGCCGCCGTCCTCAATGGCGGGCGGGGCGATGTACAGATCGGCGTTCAGCAGATCGTTGATCCAAATCGCCACCCCGCCCCGGAAACTGTCCACCATGATCCCTACCCCGACTGTGGTCGCCAGCGCAGCCATCAACGCTGCGACCGCGATGCCGGTGCGGCTCAGATGACGGGCAACATCGCGGTTGGCCATTCGCGCCAATAAGCCCAGGCGGGCAGCCACGGGCTGATTTAGCCGGACCAGACCAACAACTATTGGCGGAGTCAGCAATGCGCAGCCCATGATCAACAGAAACAGCCCGACGAATCCGCCCGTCAGCGAGTGAGAAACGGTCAGGGTCAAGCCGCCTGCCGCTAGCAACGCCAACCCGGCCATGACCAACCGGGGCAGCGCCGCTCGGCGGCGGCTTTCCAGATGAGCGCGGCTCAGGGCCAGACTGGGCGGAACTTCAGCCGCTTCCCGCGCCGGCAACCAGGCTGCCGCCAGCGTCGCCAATAGTCCCAGCGCCGCGCCCTTGGCCAGCGATCCCGGATCGAGGAAAAATTCGCGGACGCTGAGGACGTAATACAGGTCGTTGATCGTGCGAGTCACCAGATGCACCAGCCCGGAACCGAGCCATAAACCGAGCAAGCCGCCGAGCAGGGTTCCGGCCAGACCGAGCAACAGCGCCTCGCCGAGGATGCCGATGAACAGTTCCCGGCGACTGACGCCCAGCGCCCGCAGCAAACCGAGCAGGGCGCGGCGCTGTACTACCGAAAATGAGATGGCGTTGTAAATCAGGAACATGCCGACCACCAACGCCAGCAGGCTCATCGCGGTCAGGTTCAGCGCAAAGGCGGCGCTGAGATCGGCGGTGGCCTGATTGCGTTCGGCCGGTCGCTCCAGCCGCGCCTCTGCGGGTAGCCAGGCCCGCAATTCCGCTGCTTGTTGTTCACCCGCAAGGCCATCCGGCAGGATCAGATCCAGGTGACTGAGCCGGCCCGCCTTACCCAACAGGACTTGCGCAGTGCTGAGGTCGGTGATGATCAACCCGGCCAGCGCCGGCCCTGCCAGTGTCCCGGCCCGGCGCAGCGTGAACGTCTGCTCGCCCCGGCGCAACGTCACTGACTCGCCCAGCTCTGCCGGCAACAGCGCTGCGTCGGGATTCAGCAGCAACGCCCGCAGATCGACGCCATCTTTGGAACCGGCAGCGGCGAAGGCCCGGAACGGCGCTTCGGCGAAGGGATCAATGCCGAGGATTTGCAATAGTTGCCCCGGACGATCGGCGCGAGGCAGATAACCAGTCACCACCGGGGCGGAACGGCGCAGGCCATACGCCACCCGCAACCGGACATAGAGCGTTTCGGGAAGACCCTGGGCATCGCCGACGATACGGTGAGTGGCTTGGCCGGTGATCCGGTTCATCGCCAGATCAAAGCTGCGGCGGGCGCCGGCATTCGCTAAATCCACCGCCACCACCACCGCCACACCGAGGGCGATGCCCAGAATCGCCAGTCCCAGTTGCCACGGATGGCGCAGCGGATGGCGCAGCAGCGCCCGCCATAGCAAGGGCGTCAAGGCGTAATCTCCCGAATCTGGCCGGAGTCCAGCCGCAGCCGCCGGTCAGCGCGGGCGGCAACTTCCTGGCTGTGGGTCACCATGACAATCGTCGTCCCGGCCTGCTGATGCAGGGTCAGCAGCAGCTCCAGAATCCGCCCGCCGGTGACTGCGTCGAGATTGCCGGTTGGTTCATCCGCCAGCAATAACAGCGGGCGATGAACGACGGACCGGGCTATCGCCAGCCGTTGTTGCTCCCCGCCAGACAGCCGCTCCGGGAAACTGTCCCGGCGGTCACCCAACCCGACGTTATCCAGCAATTCCAGCGCCCGCTCGCACTGTTCCGGTGTCGCCAGCCCGTTCAACTCCAGCGGCAACAGCAGATTTTCAGTGACGGTCAGGGTGGGAATCAGGTTGAAAAACTGGAAGACAAAGCCGATTTGGCGACGGCGAAACCGGGTGCGCTCGACCTCGCGCAAGGTGGTGATGGTCTGGCCGGCGATCTGGATTTCCCCGGCGTCGGGCAGATCAATACCGCCGAGCAGATTGAGCAAAGTCGATTTGCCGGAGCCGGACTGGCCGAGCAGGGCCACCCACTGACCGCGCTTAATATCCAGATTCAGGCCAGTGAAAATGGCGCGCTGTGCATGGCCTTCAGCGTAGCGCTTATGGAGATTACGAATACTGATCATGAAGTTAAATGTAACAATTCAGTTGAGTCTTTAGACTTGCGAAAATTTATGTTCGGGATGCGTCACAATACCGGAGAAAAGTGGCTGGGCTGATAGTGCGCCGCCTATCTTTATCTGGATTTTGCGAGAAAGACCCTGTCCTTCAGGGCGGGGTGTCGAGCGCACCGCGCAAAGCGCGGTCACTCTGGAGCGCGTTGTTGCTCAATATACTGGCGCAATACCTCAGTAGGCGCACCGCCGCACGAAGCCGCAAAGTAACGGGCGGGCCACAATCCGCCACGCCAGTAGCGACGAGCAATATCCAGGCGGTCTTGGCGCAATCGCCGTGCAGAGACGCTTTTCAATGCATTGACCAAGGTCGATACGGCGACCTTGGGCGGGTAATCGTCCGTGGAAACCCTGCGCTTAATCGGTCGCGGCGCTGGGACCAGACCCGCCAGCGCTACCCTTCTCAGGCAGTGGATGGCTTCATGTGCTCCGGCATCTGCACCGCAACCACTTGGCCGCGCACGCAGACTTCGCCATTGGCGGTCACCGTCGCATTGACCACCACCTTGCGCCCCTTAATTTCCTGAACCTTACCCCGGATTTCCAGGGTGACGCCCAGCGGGGTCGGGCGCAGATACTCGACCTGGAGCGCCGCGGTCACGAATCGATGCGCCGGCAATGTGTCCATTGCCCGCCCTTCGGCCCGGTAGGCGGCCGCCGCCGCCGTCCCCGTGCCATGGCAGTCGATCAGGGAGGCGATCAGGCCGCCATAGACGTAGCCAGGAATGGCGATGTGATAGGCATGGGGAGTGAAAGACGCAACCGATTCGTCGCCGTCCCAGTAGCTTTTAAGTTGGTGACCATGTTCGTTGCGCCGGCCACAACCGTAGCAATGACTCAGTTCTTCAGGATAGTAGTCTTGAAAGGCTTTGGGGTTGTTCATGTAGTGTTCTCTCTCAATGATTGGCGCTGTGAAACATGTGCTTATCTTACCCATCGGTCCATCACGGACAAGGCGCCTGTGCTTTACCAACGATCGGTCAGTGTTCACAATCGCCAGGTTTCCTGTTTAATAACCGGAATTAACTGTTTGATGGTCAAGATTATTCTACAGATCTCTCCAATAGGGGAGAGCTGGCTGGAAAGCGACATGGACCTGCCTGCAAGAGACGTTCTGCACGCAGGTCACGAAAAACCACATTTTCTGTTTGATAGTGATTCTCATTTGCATTATGATTTTATGCAATACGCAACCGTGCTGACCACGCTGTAGTGCGCTTGCCACGCGACTGCCAGACTTAGCCAGCCGCGATTCTCCTTTATTTTTAACACCAAAAGGTAACACGGCCATGACTCAACCCTTCGACAAAGACGCCGCTCTATGCGCCTTGAACCAGATTCTCGAACTGGAGTTGGCCGGTGTCGTGCGCTACACCCACTACGCGCTGATGGTCTACGGTTACAATCGCATCCCCATCGTCGGCTGGCTCAACGCCCAGGCCGATGAAAGTCTGCTACACGCCCGCCTGGCCGGAGAATTGATCACTAGCTTGGGCGGACACCCCTCGCTCGGTATTGGCCCGTTGCTGGAAACGCACCAGCACGACATCGGCGACATTCTGCGCGAATCGCTGGCTCATGAAGAGGAAGCGCTCAAAGCCTATTACGATCTGCTGGACTGTGTGCAAGACAAGGATGTCCGGCTGGAAGAGTACGCCCGCACCCAGATCGCCGAGGAAGTCGCTCATCGGGATGAGGTGGAAAAGATGTTGCGATCACCGGCTCAGACCCGAGCAGCTACGGAGACGCCCAAATGAATGCCTATATCGGACAGGAACGCCAGGCCCTTGAAGTGGGCCGTCTGGTGAAGGCGGGTTTGACCCAGCCTCTGGGCCAGATGCCACGGGGTAGTATCGGGCGCATTCTGGCCGTCAGCGGGATGGGCGACCGGGATGTGGAACGCGGCCTGCTGGAAATGGGCTTTATCGAAGGCGCTTGTGTCGAAGTGCTGCATTACGGCCTGTTGGGCCGCGATCCACTGGCGGTGCGGATCAATCAGAGCATGACCGTGGCCTTGCGGCAGGTGGAGGCAAACGCGGTGCTGGTTGGGCCATTGCTCGATCCCGCCGGGCCCGGAGCGCTTGCCAGCCAGGAGCATAGCGTATGAGCATCGCCACCCTGACGGCCAATAACCCCCGGCCGGTGCAGATCGCGCTGGTAGGCCCCCCTAACTGCGGCAAGACTACCCTGTTCAATACCTTGACCGGCGGCCGGCAAAAGACCGCCAACTATCCCGGCGTGACCGTTGAGCGCAAAAGCGGACAGTTGCGGACCCCGGTTGGCCATACCGTGGAACTGCTCGACTTACCCGGCAGTTACAGCCTGCGCGCCCGCAGTCCTGATGAAGCGATTACCCGCGATGTGGTGCTCGGGCGGCAGGTGCAGGAAGGGTTGCCAGATGCGGTGGTTTGCGTGACCGACGCGACCAACCTGGGTCAGCATTTGCGGTTGTTGCTGGAGCTGCGGCAGCTGGGTCGCCCGCTGATTCTGGCGCTGAATATGATGGATATTGCTGAAAAGCGCGGTTGCCAAATCAGCATTGAAACCCTGTCGAAGCAACTGGGAATTCCGGTCGTGACCACTGTGGCGATGCGTAAGCACGGGGTGCAGGATCTGCTCGGCGAGATTGATACGCTGCTGGAACAGGCGCCAACCACGGCGGGAACTGCGACGACCGATGAGTGGCAGGAACCGTCGCCGGACGCGATCCGCGCCTATCACCGCGAAGTCGAGCGTCTGCTCAAAGAAGCGGTGATTCAGGAAGGCGCCCCGGAGCGGCTGACCCGGCAACTGGATCGGGTGGTGCTGCATCCGGTGGTGGGGCCATTGATTCTGCTCAGTATTCTGTTTCTGATGTTCCAGGCGGTGTTCAGTTGGGCGGCGACCCCGATGGACTGGATCGATGGCGGCATGGCGGCCCTGCAAGAGGCGGTCTCCGCCCACATGGCGGACAGCCTGCTCAAAAGTCTGGTGGTGGACGGGATCATCGCCGGAATCGCTGGGGTGGTGATTTTTCTGCCGCAAATCCTGATCTTGTTTTTGTTTATCCTGCTGCTGGAAGATTTCGGCTACATGACCCGCGCCGCCTTTCTGATGGATCGGCTGATGAGCGGGGTCGGCTTGAACGGCCGCGCCTTTATCCCCCTGCTGTCCAGTTTCGCCTGTGCGGTTCCCGGCATCATGGCCACCCGCGCGATTGCTCACCCGCTGGATCGATTGACCACTATTCTGATCGCGCCGCTGATGACCTGTTCAGCGCGGCTGCCGGTGTACATCCTGCTGATCGCTGCGTTCATCCCCAACACCACAGTGTGGGGCGGGATCGGTTTACAGGGGCTGGTCATGTTCGGGTTGTACGCGATGGGCGTGGTTGGCGCGTTGCTGGCGGCCGGAGTGTTGCGGCTGACGGTGTTGCGCGGCAACCGGCAACCGTTGCTGATGGAGTTGCCGAGCTACAAGTGGCCGAATCCGGCGAACGTGTTGTTGGGGTTGCTGGATCGCGCCAAAATTTTCATGCGGCGGATCGGCACCATCATTCTGAGCGTGCTGGTGGTGTTGTGGTTTCTCTCGACCTTTCCCGGCGCGCCGACAGGAGCCGCGGAACCGGCGATTTATTACAGCTTTGCCGGAATCATCGGGCGTGGACTGGAACCATTGCTGGCGCCGATTGGGTTTAACTGGCAGATCGCCATCGCCCTGGTGCCGGGGCTGGCGGCGCGGGAAGTGGCGGTGGCGGCGCTGGGCACGGTGTACGCCCTGAGCGGCAATGAAGAGGTGGTGACCGAGGCTTTGGCCTCGACCTTAGCCAGCCAATGGAGCCTGGCGACCGCGCTGGCGTTGCTGGCCTGGTATGTATTCGCCCCGCAATGTCTGGCGACGCTGGCCGCGGCCCGGCGTGAAACCAATTCCTGGCGCTGGCCGGTGTTTATGTTCGTCTATCTGATGGCGCTGGCCTATGTCGCGGCCCTGGTCACCTACCGGGTGGCGCTGGCGCTGGGAGGAGGCTGAGATGTGGCAGGACGGCTTGGCATTGTTGATTGTGGGCATCGCCGTGCTGGCGCTGCTGCGGACTTATGCGCCGGCCGGCTGGTTCCGGTTTGGCGCTCGCCGGAAGGACGACGGTTCAGCCGCGACCAGCAGCGCCGCGCCAACCGGCTGTAGCGGTTGCGGTTCGGGCGCGTCCTGCGCCAAGGCGCAGGTTAAGGTCTATCGGGGCGCAAGTTGAGCGTCACTCGGCGCGTGGGGTGTTCAAGCCGATAGGCTTGAACACCTCCAACTCAAGACGAAACATCTGGAATCGGTCAAGGACAAGAAAGAAAGCGGATGGGTCGGTTACACGACACGCTCAAGGAGATTGGTATTGGCTACACAGGCCATTCGCTGGAGCTTTATCGGGTCCGCTTGTTGTTCTGTCTGTTTGCCGAAGACGCCAGCATTCTTGAGTACGCCCAATTTCAAGACTTGATCGAACAGTGCGCTACAGGATGGCGCGGACCCGGCGCAGTGGTTCGAAAGCCAGTTTCAGGTGTTAGCGCCTGAAAACGCTAGACGCGCCGCTTTACGCACGCAAGCAGAAGCTGGGCCTGGGCATAGAATCCGGTCAACCGCATCGGATTCGTTATCAGAAGCTGGCTTGATGGGTATTTAATTGAGTGATGCGCATCGAGTGGATTTTGGAACAGCGAACGGCAATGGGGCTGCACCCGAAGTCGGAACTTGACATGGGACAGACCGTGCCGAAAGGTCTTATGTTTTTACAGGCACCAAAAGCGCCTTGTTTGGATTTCATTTGATGATGGTTATTAAGCCGAGACGCTCATACTCTGCTGAGCGTGCTTTCCAGAGATTGGAAACTGACTCGATATCAAGATAGTCAATTACCCAGCGCTGCTTGTTGGGGTCTTCGATCTCACACTCGCCATAGTATTTCCAGCTACCTTGACCGGCGTTGTTACCGCAGTTGGTTCGCCTGAGAACACCTTCCACCGCAGTTCCATCCTTGAGCTTGTGGAGTGATAGGCTGATAGCCACGAAATTTACGCGATGCACAGAAGGTGATTAGAAAAAATGTATCGTTTTGGCTCGGCGGCGGCAAAGCGAAGCCCCGCTTATTGCGCCCCTTCGTTTAAGCACAGGTTATGCATAATGGTATCTCTATAGAAACCTGATTTCGAATTTCTGCATTTCTACCTGATCCGCTGGGCGATATGCTGATAGTTCTGGAAAATTATTTTTAGACCAAAGAATGCTCATTGCCATATTTCTTAAGTTGTTTGTGAAATTCTCTAATTCTGACATTTTATCTATTGCTACATTATGAGCTATTTTATTCCTAATTTTAATACACTCAGAAACAAATTTTACCACTGGCATATTAAAAATTGTTGTTGGCGAAGTGATACGCCTTGCAAAAGCAGTGAACGCACTACTGAACGATTGCTCCTTCAAGTGACCCAATGCACCAATCAGAGATGTTTTTTCTGGGTCTAAAATCTCCGAATAACTTGTTAAACAGATAAATTCGTCTATCAATTGTTGAGCCTTTTCGGTACGCATTTCCCTCTTTATAATCTGCTCCATAGCTAAATATGCAGCTAGAAATTTTATTTTAGGGGATGTTTCTCGAACTGAGATATTTAGGATTTCTATCACCTCAGTGGCTTGTTCATTGAGATTGTAGTTGTTGCTCCATGTATCTTTTATGCTTTTTAACACATAATAGGGGTCGCTTGGGTAAACATTCATTTTGCCAGAAGCAACATGTTCAAAGTGAACCCCATCATCCGGATAAATATGTAAACCTACAATAGTATCTATCAGTTCTCCACCGTCTTGACGTATTTTGTTTTTAATTGCAGTGCTTACGCTTCCGCTAGTACCATCTACTATTGGGATTGTCAAACCAAGATGAAAAAGGCAATTTAACAATCTTAAATGAGTTCGTATCTTTTCTCCACAACTCTTGGCCTGTTCTATCGAGGAAAAGCCACCAGATTCTATATGATATTTTGTAGCTTCATTCAGTTTATTTGCGTCACGTGGGACTATTATAATTGAAAGATTCGAATCAACTTGATAATTAATTGATTCTTCATCTATACGAAAAAACCCGGGATTAGGATGAAAAAATACCAGTCGAAATTTGAAACTCATAGCCGTATTTCCTAAGCATAACTAATGATTATATGGTTCCGTGTAACTCAACGACGGTAGTGTTATACGGCAGTAAATTACTGTGACCTGACTCACTACGCGGACAGCGTGGCGAAGAACGGCCACCCCCTATCCCTGCAACGCCCGATATAGCGTTCGCCGCGACACCTTGAGTGAGTGCGCTATGGTGTCGTGGTGTTCCCCCTGTTCGATCAGCTTGCGTGCATGGGCGACCTGTTGCGGCGATAGCTTGGGCTTGCGGCCCATCTTCATCCCACGGGCGACCGCTGCCGAACGGCCCGCCGTGGTGCGTTCCTGAATCAGCGACCGTTCGAGTTCCGCCAGTATCCCGACCATTTGCCACATGGCGCGGCCCGTGGGCGTCGTGGTGTCAATCGCTTCCGTCAGCGAGCGGAAGGCCACCCCCCGCGCTTTCAAATCGTCCAGGAGGCCGATCAAATCCCGCAGCGACCGCCCCATCCGGTCCAGCTTCCAAACGATAAGTGTATCACCTTCTACCAGAACCTTGAGACACTTGATCAATTCAGGCCGCTTGACGTGCGCCCCCGTGGCCTTGTCCGTGAACAGGCGCGTGCATCCCGCCTGCTTTAGGGCGGCAAGTTGCAAATCGGGGTTTTGGTCTTTCGTGGAGACCCGCGCATAACCGAGATTCATGGCCTTCTTTTGTCCCTGATTTCTGGCACAACCAAGCCGTTGATTTAGTAGGACGGGAAAGCGTGTCAAAAATCTTGAAATGGGTAGTGGCGGCAGGTTGTGACCACCAGGCCATCATCATCGGCCTGCGCGAACTCCATGAGGTTCCCGAGTTCGGCTGGGTCAATTCAAAGGAAC